>CANRLY010000215.1 GCA_947631585.1 uncultured Clostridia bacterium | reverse complement strand
GGATATATCCTGAACATGAAACATTCCCTGTCTGAACGCATTGGTAAGTTCCGGAGCGCCGCCGGATATTTTCAGGCAATGCTCAAAGTCGGTTTTTTCCACAGCAAGCCCCTGCTCTTCAAGGAGCTTTGCAAGTTCGCCGTCAGTTGTTTTAAGTGAGTTGACTCTTATTGCCGTCAGTGGTCTGCTGACGGCAGCTTCAAGTGTTTTAATGCAGAACTCGTCGCCATATTCAGTCAGCCACTTTTCCACAAGCCACACCGGACAGGAATACCTGACTGAAAGCTGTTCTGCTCTGCTGCCGCTGACAGGTATCTTTTTGCCGTCTCTGACAAACGACCTGAGCACCCCGTTCACATACCCGGAAAACACAGGGTTTTTACATCTTTTGGCAAGTCTTACGCTTTCGTTTACCGCTGCCGGGTCGGGGACTGAATCCATATAAAGAAGCTGATAGATACCCATGCGGAGTATATTCAGCAGTTCGGGGTCAAGTTTTGATAATTTCAGTCTGGAATACTTTCCAATTACTGCATCAAGCGTTATCATTCTCTCGATAACGCCGTAGAACATCGCCGAGATGAACCTTTTTTCCTGTGCAGTAAGGGCATTCGATGAAAGATACTTATCAAGGACAAGGTTTGAATAAGCCTTTTCGCAGGTAACTCTTTTCAGCAGTTTAAGCGCTGCCGCTCTTGTGTCAGCCATCAATCTCTCCTGCCACGTCCTGTAGCTCTTAAAATTATCAGCAGCAGACGAAGTATCGTTGCAAGGGTTGACACCAGAGCCGCCACATAAGTAAGAGCAGCGGCAGAAAGCACCTTTCTTGCCATAGGGACTTCATCAGATGCAAGTATACCTCTTTCGTCCAGAGTTTTCAAAGCCCTGCTGCTGGCGTTAAATTCCACCGGAAGCGTTACCAGCTGGAAAAGCGCAACCAGAGAATAAGCAGCCAGTCCTGCAACCGCTATATTAAAGCCTATGTTTGACGTCTCAGCAGCGTAGGCGAGCGCAATGCCAATAAATATCAGTATCATTGAAATGCTTGAGCCAAAGTTGGTTATCGGGACAAGCGCCGTCCTTATCTTGACCGGCACATATCCTGTAGCGTGCTGAATCGCATGACCCACTTCATGAGCAGCCACGCCGATAGCCGCCACCGAAGTGCTGTTATCCACTGAATCCGACAGCCTTATGACGTTTGCCTTGGGGTCGTAATGATCGGTAAGGTTTCCTTTGATATGTTCGATACGCACCTCCTGCAAACCATTGCTGTCAAGGATCTGTCTTGCCACATCACGGGCGGTGTAACCGTGTTTGTTGCCAATGCTGCTGAATTTATTATAGGTAGAATTCACCTTATACTGGGCATACAGAGCCAGCAGCATCGCAGGTATAACTATTATAATAGTCCAATCGAAATAATAGTAAAACATTTTATCTTCCTTTCAAGGGTTGACGCAACTGCACATAAGTCCGCACCGGCATTAAATAATGCAGGGCTGTCCGTAATTAAAGTATATGCTAATGTCCCAGAACTATGCCCTTTTCAACAGGCTTGCCCCTGAGATAATCGGCAGCCGCCATACGCTTTGAGCCTTCCGCCTGTATCTCGCAGAGCTTTAAAAGTCCGTCTTTGCAGGCAACTATCAGCTGTTTTTCATTTACAACTTCGCCCGGCTCTGCGCCTGAAACATCGCCGGAAACCATCTCCGAACGATAGACTTTCAGCCGCTTTCCATCAATAAATGTATAAGCGCAGGGGCTTTCAGAAAGTCCGCAGATCTTCTTATGGACTTTGAACGTGTCCTCCGAAAAGTCTATAAGGCACATATCCTTAGTGAGCATAGGCGCATAGCTTGCAAGCGATCCGTCCTGCTTTTCCGGGGAAATACTTCCTTGTTCCAGACCATCAAGGGTCTTTTCGAGAAGTTCGGCTCCAAGCACAGCCAGTCTTTCAAAAAGTTCTGAAGAAGTTTCATTTTCTCCTATAGTGACAGAGCTTTTCAAAAGGATATCGCCTGTATCCAGACCCTCTGCCATCAGCATTGTTGTAACGCCGGTCTGTTGGTCGCCGTTTATGACCGACCACTGTATCGGCGCTGCGCCTCTGTATTTGGGAAGCAGGCTGCCGTGGACGTTTACACAGCCAAGCCGTGGTATATCAAGCACTTCTTTGGGAAGTATCTTTCCATACGCCGCCACGACTATCACGTCCGGGGCTGAATCTTTTATTACCTTTATAAACTCATCAGCATCTTTTCTGAGAGATGCAGGCTGGTACACAGGTATACCGTTTTCCTGCGCCAGTACCTTTACCGGCGGAGGGAGCAGTTTATACCCTCTTCCCTTAGGTTTATCCGGCTGGGTGAAAACGCAGCGGACGCAGTGCCCTGCTCCTATCAGTCTTTTAAGTGTAGGAACGGCAAAATCCGGCGTTCCCATAAAAACTATATTCATTACTACCTCTTAATCCTTTTCCACCTGAACTCTTTCTTCTATGAGATCGACAAACAGTTTACCGT
>CANRLY010000214.1 GCA_947631585.1 uncultured Clostridia bacterium | reverse complement strand
CCTCCTGACGAAGAGATAACCAACACGTTATCCATCAGGCAGTTATTATCGCTGCTTGACCCGAAAGACCGGCGTTTGATCTATCTGAGGTATTTCAAGGAAAAGACGCAGGTACAGGTAGCGCAGGCGCTTGACATGACGCAGGTACAGGTCTCCCGCCGTGAAAAAAAGCTGCTCATGCAGATGCGTGAGGAGCTTGAAAAGGTTTAAGCGACCCCAGCCGCCCTTCGGGCGGCTGGGGTCGCTGCGTGCAAGTGCGGGTTTCCGGCAGATGCGGTGCGGGACGCCGTGGGGCTTTGCCCCACGGCGTGCGGCGGCGAAGCCGCCGCACAGGCAGCCGTCCAACGGGCGGCTGCCCCCGCACCGCATACTAAGTGGCGTACTCACTGCTTTTTCCGAGAAATTCTTCGATGGCGAGCAAACGGTTGTACTTGGCGACCCTCTCCGAACGGCAGGGTGCGCCGGCTTTTATCTGACCGCAGTTCAGAGCGACCGCAATGTCGGCGATGAACGTGTCCTCCGTTTCGCCGCTGCGGTGAGAAACGATCACTACGTAACCGCTCCTTGCAGCCAGTTCGGCAGCCGCCATAGCCTGGGTAAGCGTTCCCACCTGATTGACTTTTACTAAAAGCGCATTGGCGGCTTTTCGGCGTATGCCCTTTTCAAGACGGGAAACGTTTGTCACAAACAGGTCGTCCCCGACCAGCTGCACCTTGTTCCCAAGCTCCGATGTCAGCTTTTCCCAGCCGTCAAGATCGTTTTCCCCTAAACCGTCCTCAATGGAGATTATCGGGTACTTTTCACATAGCTTGCGCCAGTGTGAGATAAGCTCGTCAGTGGTGAAACTGCGCTTGCTCTTGAGCATGACGTATCCGTCCTCCAGCTGCCAGCCGCTGGAAGCTGCGTCTAACGCAAGCTTTACCCGATCTGTGTCGTATCCGGCTTTGTCGATAGCCTCCAGTATGAGCTTTACCGCATCTTCTTCATCTTCCAGAAACGGCGCATAACCGCCCTCGTCTCCCACCGCAGCCGAAAGACCTCTGCCTTTTAAAAGACCTCCCAGTATGTGGTAAATTTCACTGCAAGCCCTGAGCGCATCACGGAAACTTTCAAATCCCACCGGAACTATCATGTATTCCTGAATGTCCAGATTGTTGTGCGCATGGACTCCGCCGTTCAGAATGTTCATCATCGGGATAGGCATACGCTTTGCGTTTATTCCGCCCAAATACCGGAACAGCGGTATACCAAGGCTTGCTGCCGCAGCTTTTGCGACCGCCATCGAGACCGCCAGCACTGCGTTTGCGCCAAGCTTTGAGTAATTTTCAGTTCCGTCAAGACGCTGCATCGCCCTGTCTATGACCCCCTGGTCTACAGTCTCGAGAGCGATGAGTTCGGGGGCGATTATCTCTTTTACATTTTCAACTGCCGTGCAGACGCCTTTTCCGCCGTAAGCCGCAGAACCTATGTCACGAAGTTCGTAAGCTTCGTAACTTCCGGTAGATGCGCCGGAGGGAACAGTTGCCGCAGCAATAGTTCCGTCGCTCAGGGTGACGTTTGCGCAGACGGTGGGTATGCCTCTGCTGTCAAGTGCCTGGCGTGCGGTCAGTCTTACTATCTTTGTGTTGTTCACTTTCAAGCTCCTTTCACAGACCCCACGGCGTCATGCTGAGTCTGATATAATAGCCCTGTGGGTGCTTACAGGCAGGGCAGACTTTCGGTGCGGCAGTCCCCTCGAAAATATAGCCGCAGTTCAGGCACATCCAGGCTGTTTTTTCTTCCTCGTCAAAAAGTTTGTTTTTAGAGAGAAGTTCAGCGAATGTGCGGAATTTTTCAGCGTGTTTTCCCTCGATGCTTCCTATTGTTTCAAAGGAAGCTGCTATTTCGGGGAAGCCCTCCTCTTTCGCCTGTGCGGCAAAGTCGGGATAGATCTTCCGGTTTTCTTCCTCCTCGTTATGGGCGGCGGTTTCAAGTTGTTTAGTCATATCGTCCTCGCTGCCGGCAGGGTAAGCTGCGTTTTCAGTGGGAATATTTTCGCCCGTAAGGCATTTCATATGGTTAAAAAACACTTCTGCGTGTTCCTTTTCCTGTTTTGCGGTAAAAGTGAACAGGTCAGCTATCACGAAAAGCTGCTGTTTCTTTGCCTGTGCTGCGGCAAGTTCATATCTTGCTCTTGCCTGACATTCTCCGGCAAATGCACGCATCAGATTTTTAGCGGTCTTTGAATTTTTAAGTTCCATTTTTTTCTTTCCTTTCTTTTTAACTGGTCGCTCTCGGTCGGAGCTGCCGCCGTGCGGCGCTTGCAGCTGCGGCTTTGCCGCAGCTCAAAGGCGGCGAAGCCGCCTTTGCAAGGTCGCCCGAAGGGCGACCGGCAAGCGCCGCACCGTTGGTGCGGGTCACATGGTGAGCACACCGCTTTCCGACTCAAAGAGCAAAAGTATCTGTTCCTCGGCGGCAGTTTCCACCCCGACGTATACCAGAACTCTGGAGTCCTCGTCAGTCCGGCAGGTAAATTCGTAGCAGAGGACTTCTTCGCCGCCGTCGGAGGGGATC
>CANRLY010000213.1 GCA_947631585.1 uncultured Clostridia bacterium | reverse complement strand
ACTTCCTGCTCTATGTCCTCAAAGTCCGGATGGAGCGCACCGAAGCCGACAAATTCCGGGTGCAGCCGGCACTGCTCGATAATAAAATTGTTGATGGAGACCACCTGCGCCGGAGTGGTGGCAGTGGAACACACCAGGTAATGACTTACGCCTATCCTGCCGCCGCTTTTCAGGAGTTCGCCTGCGCTTCCCACCGGACAGTCCATTGGCAGCCCGTAAAAGCCGCCGATGGAGGTCACCGCCTTTTCAGCTATCTTGTCAGGAAAAATATGAGCGTGAGCGTCGCATATCTCATAATTTTCAGCAAATTCCAGAACTTCGCTTATCTCTGTGTTTTTCATTCAATTATCTTCTTTCCTGTTATTATTTACTAAGTCTCCGCCGTTTACAGCAACACCAACCACCGACAAGTTGTCGCTGCTGCCTCTTTCAAGAGCAAGTTCCGCCAAAGCTTTTACTTTTTCTGAAAACGGTATATCCAGGCTCATTGCAGCCTCTATCTCCATACAGCCGACGTAGTCCGAAACGCCGTCTGAACAAAGTATCGCCGCATCGCTTTCCCCCAGTCGGTCAGCAGCACGGATAACGTCCACGGCAGGCGTACCCGAAGGCGTCCCCAGCGAAGAAAAAATAATGTTCTTCTGTGGGTGGGAATAAAGCTCCGACTCGTCTATCTCACCGTTTTCAAACATCAGCCGCACCAGGCTGTGGTCCTTTGAGACCTGCCTTGCGCTTCCGCCTGAATACAGGTACAAGCGGCTGTCCCCAACATTAAAACAGACCAGTTCCCCCTCACGGGTGACCAGCAGGCAGCACATAGTCGTTTGCAGCCCTGTAGAATCGGCGTTATCCAAGCCATACTGCTTTATTTCGCTGTGCAGCTGAAGAATTTTTTCTTTCAGTTCGTCCTCCGGGAGTGCGCCGCATTGCAAAAGCCCCTGCGCTGCCATCATGGAAGCGATCTCTCCGGACTTTTCTCCGCCTACGCCGTCACAGACCGCAACTGTAAAGGGCTGTTCCTTAACAGTACAGTATTCCCCGGAATTTATGACCTTATCAGCCGCCAGCACCGAATCTTCGTTTTTATCCCGAAAGTTTCCTGTTTCGGTGCAGGCATATATAAAGTATTGCATGATGAAGATATTCCTTAAACTCTGAATTTCAAAGTAAATTATACTACTTCCGTGCAAAAAAGTCAACGCCCTGGGCGTATTTGCGGCAAAAGTCGGCAAAGCAGGAAATTGCATCGAAAAACGATAAAGCGGAAAAATCAAAAAACATATTGAAGTTTTCAAATTAAAATGGTAAAATATAGTTACATCGTTGAAAGGAGGCGGACTGCATCACAACTCAGGACAGCATCACCAGACTGAAAGGAGTCGGGGCTAAAAGAGCGGAACTTTACGGGAAACTGGGGGTCTCCACGGTCAAAGACCTGCTTTACCACTTCCCCAGAGGCTACATCGACTACACTTCACCGATGGATATTGCCGATACCCGGCTCAATGAAAACGCAGTCGTTCAGGGGACGATAGTTAAAAAGCTTGCGCCGGCGCATATCCGCAAGGGAATGACCATCTACAGGGTAATTGCCGCCGATGAGACCGCCGACATCACGATAGTCATTTATAACAGCGAATATCTTTACAACTCATTTGCCGTGGGGAAAAGTTACTCGTTTTACGGCAAGGTGACCGGAAATATCCTGCGCAGGGAAATGTCCTCTCCAATGGTGTTGAACGACAGCACGGAAAACCGTATCCAGCCTCTTTACCACCTGACAGAGGGGCTTACTCAGCAGCTTTTGCGGGTGACGGTAAAAAATGCGCTATCGGTGCTGGGAGGAGAGATACTCGAACCTGTGCCGAAAAAATATCTGCTGGAAGAACAGTTGGCTTCCCTGCCGTATGCTCTTGAAAACATACACTTCCCCAAGGACAGCCATGCGCTGGAGTTGGCGAAAAAGCGGCTGGTGTTCGATGAGTTCCTTGCTTTGCAGCTGGGAATGGCGCTTATACGGTCAAGGTCGGTGAGAGAGACCGATCGTATCATAAAGGGCGGCTCTGCCGAAGAATTTGAAGCCGGACTGCCGTTCAGACTGACTTCCGCCCAGAAACGTGCCATAGGGGAATGTCTGGCGGACATGAGCAGCAGCAAGGCGATGAACCGTCTGATACAAGGGGACGTAGGCTCAGGAAAGACCGCAGTTGCGGCGGCTTGCGCTTACTTTGCGGCAAAAAGCGGCTTCCAGACGGCTCTGATGGCTCCCACGGAGATACTTGCCTCTCAGCATTACGAAACGCTGTCCGGATTTCTGAAACCAATGGGTGTAAAGGTCTGCCTGCTTACAGGTTCTGTTTCCAAAAAGGACAAGACCGAGATAAAGGAAGCCCTTGCTTCCGGAGAATATCAAGTGGCAGTAGGAACTCACGCCCTGATACAGGATTCCACCGTGTTTGAAAGACTGGGTCTTGTGATAACTGACGAACAGCACCGCTTCGGGGTGGAACAGAGGGCGAAGCTTTCAGGCAAAGGCAAGAACGCTCACAAACTGGTCATGTCCGCCACCCCCATACCGAGAACGCTTGCGCTTATGGTAT
>CANRLY010000212.1 GCA_947631585.1 uncultured Clostridia bacterium | reverse complement strand
TCGCTGAGAAGTTTCTGTTCGTTCTTATAGTCCTCGGCGTCGGTTATCCCTCTCTTGATAGTTCCGGCTATCGGCTTGGTGACCACCGTTCTTCCGCTGACCGATACCAGCATTTCCGGCGAAGCCCCTGCCACTGCGTAATCCTTTCCTGTAAAGTAAAACAGGTAAGGAGACGGGTTTGTGGAGCGCAGCGCCCGGTAAACGTCAAAGCTGTCAGGCGGGTCCTCGATCTCGAACCTCTGCGACGGCACTACCTGGAAGATATCGCCGTTTCGGATATACTCCTTGGCTTTTTCCACATTTTCAAGGTATCTTTCCTTAGTGATGTTAGACCTTACCACATATTCCTTTTCTTCGGCGGCAGGGCGTTTTCTCTCAGAAGTATAATTTTTCAGCACTGAGATCATCTCGTCCTTGCGCTTTTCGCAGGCATCGTACTGCTGCTGCACATCGCCGTCGGAACTGATATTCAGGATAATCACCGCCTTGTTGCTCAGGTGGTCGTAAGCCACTATCTCGTCAAACAAGAACAGGTCCGCATCAGGCATATTCAGGTCGTCCTCCGGAGGAGATACCAGCGTTTTCTCAAAATATCTTATCATATCGTAAGCGAAATATCCCATCAGTCCGCCGGTGAGCTTAGGTTTTCCCGGAAATGTTGGCGACTTGTGCTTTTCAATTATCTCAGACAGAAAAGCGATAGGGTCGTTTACTTCCCTTGTGGTGACCTTTCCGTTTTCGGTTATCTCAGCCACTTTATTTCTGAGGATTATCTCAGCCTTTGGGTCTACCCCCACAAAAGAGTATCTTCCCCACTGGTCGGCGTTGTCCACCGATTCCAGTATGAAGCAGTTTTTGTATGCTGAATGCATAGCGTTGAAAAGTTCCACCGGCGTGTAGGAATCCACCAGCACCTCATAGAACACCGGCACTGTCTTGTATTCCTTTAAAAGTTCCTTTACATTTTCAATATCAGGATAAAGCATAAAACGACCTCCATTTATCTGATTTATCTGCAATAAAAAAAGCCTACCTCCCACTGCCGTTAAGCAATGGGACGATAGACTACCGTGGTGCCACCCAAATTTACGTTACAAAACGCCTTACAGGATACGCAGGACTCAGCCCCTTAATATCCCTGTCCGTTAACGCCGGAATCACGAACGGAAATACTCAGCGCACGCCTTTCCTCCGCTTCCTCACAAATCCATTCACATTACCCGCAGGTATCTGCATTCCACCGCCGCAGACTCTCTTTGACCCCGTATGTAAGGCTACTTACTTTTGCTCACAGGATTTAAAATATCAAATTACTTAATTTATTATATTCACAAAAATTGCGTTTGTCAAGTATTTTTTATGAATTTTTTTAAACAGATCTATCACGCTTATCACAATTATCTCTCTGAATAAGCAGCTGAATTGCTCTTACTGCGCATTTTATCGCCTTTGAGGAATCGTTGGTGATCTTATCCGGCAGACCGGCTTTAGAGCGTTCCACGTTCCAGAGGGCGGTCAGCAGTCCGCCGCAGCGCACCCGTCTTGCAATGCCCACTGCAAACACAGCGGCACATTCCATTTCCGAAGCCAGGCAGCCGCAGTCAAGGTAAGCGTTCCAGCGGTAAAGTATATCCTTGCCCACCGGCGAATTTTCCGGCTCGACTTCTCCGTAGAAGCTGTCCTTAGAATGTATCACTCCCACATGGAAAGAGTTTCCTGCGGTATCGTCGCAGCATTCAGCGCAGGCGTCCGCTATGGCGTTCACCACCCGGAAGTCCGCCGCTGCCGGGTAACCGTCCGGCAGATACTCGGCAGTGGTGCCTTCTCCTCTTACCGCCGCCGAAGCCACCACCAGGTCGCCGCCGGAGACTTTTTTGTCCATTCCGCCGCTTGTGCCGATCCTGATAAACGTATCCGCTCCGCACTTTACCAGTTCTTCCACCGCAATGGCAGCGGACGGTCCGCCTATCCCCGTGGAACAAACTGTGACCTTTTCCCCGGAGAGCGTTCCTGTGTAAACGCAGTATTCCCTGTTCTGAGCCACCATTTCAGCGTTTTCCAGATAAGCGGCTATCAGCGGAACTCTTCCCGGGTCGCCGGGCAGGATAACGTATCTTCCCACCTCTTCGGGAGTAGTTCTTATGTGAAACTGTCTTTCGCCGTCAGTAAGCAAAGCCATAATATTTCCGCCTTTCATTTTTTCTAATTGTACCACTTTCCCTTTGCAAAATCAACCCTTCGTTCAAAAAAGCAAAAGCCCCCGACCCTGAACCGAGGATCGAAGGCTTTTATTATAATGTATTATCTGCCGAGAACTATCTTGACTTCCGTCTTGTCGGTGAGCTTGTCGGCGGCAAGGAAGTTGCCCTCCGTCTTTGCTCCGTTCACGACCATAGACTTAACTCCGCTCTCAACGTGGTCGGGGTTGTCGATCTGAATGGAAATATGCTTTCCTCTGAAATTCTTCTCGATCTTGAAGCCGTCCCACTCAGACGGGATAGACGGGTCTATAACAAGTCCCTCTGCGTTAGGTCTCATTCCGCAGATACCCTCAACGCAGCCTACCATCACTGTAGAGCCTGTTCCTGTCAGCCAGTGAACGTGAGATCT
>CANRLY010000211.1 GCA_947631585.1 uncultured Clostridia bacterium | reverse complement strand
GATTTGAACCCTCGCGCCGGTTTCCCGACCTACTCCCTTAGCAGGGGAGCCCCTTCACCACTTGGGTATTTCTGCAAAATGACTATATATATCAATTTTCCTGCCGCTGATCTTCCTGCCCCTAACTGCACTCGAATTAACAAGCTGGCGGAGAGGGTGGGATTCGAACCCACGGTACGTTGCCGTATCACTGGTTTTCAAGACCAGCTCCTTAAACCGCTCGGACACCTCTCCGTATCCAAATGCGACTTAATTATTTTATCACAACAATTTGCGCTTGTCAAGTCTTTTGCTGAAATTTCCTGCGGCTTCCTAAATAGACCGGAAAACCGCAGGCTGCACTCAGACCGGCTGCTTTTCGCAGGAGAATATCCATAGCGTCTCGTCTGAAACGCCGGTGGACTGGGACAGCGACATTATTTTCAGACGCATAAGGCTGCCGTCAGTCTTGCGGTAGGAAAATTCCACCGTGCCGGATACGCTGAGCCGCTTGGTCAGTTCGCCGTAATCCAGAACTCTCCGGAATTCCTCCGCATACGCCGGGTCTACCGACATATCCACATACTTCTTCAAAGCTTCGCTGTAGCGGAAATCCGATTTTTCCAGCTGCCTGCCGAAATGATCCGGCATATAAATGTGCCGCAGGGTGTCCTGCTTCAGGTTCACAAAGTAAACGCCTGCAAAGTTGCGTGAAATGGCTTTGAGGAAAGTGTCCGCATCTTGCATTTGCGCAAGAAGCTTCTCCAGCTCCTCGTTTCTTGCACGGTTGAGTCGCAGGTCATCGCTGCGTTTGTAAAATTCCTCCTTATCCAGGCGCATGGCAAGCTCGGCTTTTCCTATGATCTCGGAAACGGAAGAACCGCTCTCGCTGCTCTCGATACCTACCGATACCGCATAATGGCTTTTCTCCAGCTCCTTTTTCATAGCTTCGGCGGCTTCTTCGGCTGCCGGTTTGGTAAGGGTCTTGCTGAGCATCACGAACTCGTCTCCGCCTATGCGGTAAACACGCTCGTCAGGAAAATATTTCCTCATGGCATCGGCAACGCAGCAGAGCATATCGTCGCCTTTTTTGTGACCAAGCAGGTTGTTGACCTCGTGCAGACCGTTCACGTCGGCGTAAAGGCAGGTCACCAGCCGGCAGACCGACCTGCTGAGAGCTTCCACGTCCTCGTTGAACTTGTGGCGGTTGTAAAGGAGGGTCAGGGCGTCACGGCTGTAGCTGTTCTCCAGCTCCTGAAGGTTGTTCATTTCCCGCATATACTCGTCGTGGATATCCTTGACGTAAAGTATCAGCACCTGGTTCTGGTCGGTGTACTCGATACTGGGGGTAAGGTCCATCTGCGCCCAGTGGAAGCCGTCCCCTCTTTTTCTTCTGTAGCGGCAGCTCAGTTTGTTCCTGCTCTGCCTGAAATGTGATCTCAGGTTCTCGATATCGGTAAACTGGAAGTATATCTCTTTGTCGTAAGTAAAAACGTTGCCCATTTCCGCAAAGGACCTGAACCACTGGGAAATGGAGGAGTACCTGTCCGGGGACGGCTCGTTTTCGTCCAGCTTTACCGTAAGGAAAGCCCCGGTGGTAAGGTTGATCTTCAGTATCTTGCAGTACATGGCGGAAAGTGTGGCGATAGCGTCCACCATGGTGGTGGTGTCGGGGTCGGCTTCACGCCAGGCAAAAAGAGTCCACGGGTGTTCGGGGGAGCAGCCCTCCGGAACGATGATAGCAAAGGTCAGCCAGATATCCCCGTTGACAGAACGCCGCTTATAGCTCTGGATAATTCTTCTTTCACCGGAAAACACCCGTTTCTGGACATATTCCGGGTCGGAAAAGCGCATATAGTCCACCGCATAGGCTGAAAGCACCAGTTTGTCCGTGACCTGTCTGCCGATATACTCGTAGATATTCTGGATATGGTCGTAGTCGGCGTCGTGGAGGGCGTCAGCCTTTTTCAGGAAGCTGTACTCGCCGGTCATGATATTTACTCTTGCCAGCTTCATAAAGCTTTCCACCAGGGTGTTCTGCACGAACGAATAGATCTCTTCCTGTGAAGCTTCAACATTTTCTGCCATGATACATTTACCTCTTGTCAAAAAATATATTTGTCAATTTATCAATTCATAAGTCCGCTTTGGGCGAGAAAATCCATAGCCTCGGAAAGAGGCAGGTTTTTCACCTTATGGCTGGAGATACTTTCCCCGAAAGTATAGAAAACAAGGGTACAGTTTTTAAAAAGGTACTGGGTAGGCGACTGGAACACTGTTACCTTTGAGATCTTGCTCTTGTCCACGATGATACGGTGGAAGCCGTAGTATTTGCAGAAGCTCAGGCTCAGATGCCCGTCAGAGTCGCCGGCGCCGGTGAGGAACGCAGCGGAGAACTTCACCGCCAGCAGCCAGACGCAGGGTATCTCTCCTATGACGGCGACAAAGCGAATAACTTCCCTCCAGCCGGGGAAAAGGCTTATCAAAACATAGTCCGCAATGGGCAGCAGCATAGCCATCCAGATAGGCGGCCACAGAAAGCGCATTATGTTTCTTGGGCGGGAGTGGAGGGTCATCTCAGGGAGAGGGACTTCCGGCGCAATGAGTTTAAGGGTGCTTTCCACTTCTGAAAATGTGGAGATAGGGATA
>CANRLY010000210.1 GCA_947631585.1 uncultured Clostridia bacterium | reverse complement strand
GTATGAAGTCCCCGTCAAGCTGGAACTTACCGGCAGCGAAGCCGACGCTAACGGACTTTCAGCGGTGAACTTTACTTCCGCTAAGGTGGACGTCCAACTCAGCGGTATGCGCTATGAGATAGGTAACTATAAGGCTGACGACCTGGTGGCGACTCTTGACCTGAGCAGCGTTACCAAAAACGGAACATACGACCTGGACGTGATAGTAAGGTCTGCTCACGACGATAAGTGTAACGTCACTTCAGTTTCTCCGTCTACCGTCAGGGTCACTTTCGATAATATCAAATCAATTGAACTTCCGGCAGAAGTGGACTATTCCGGCATAAGCGCAGCTGAAGGGTATACCTTGAAATCTCCCACAGTAGTTCCTGAAAAAGTCAAAGTCACCGGACCTGAGGGGGAGATATCTAAAATAGAAAAAGCCGTGATCTCCGTAAACGGCGACTATCAGCATCTTACCGAATCGTTCACTACCGATGATACCCAGGTGGCGCTCTATAATAAGGACGGCGTTGCCGTGAACCAGACAAACCTTACTTTCAGTGAGGAAAAATATGCAGTCACATTCCCGATCTATATGGAAAAGACCGTGCCTTTCAGCCTGAGTATCCAGCAGTGTCCGGATAATTTCGACCAGAGTATCCTGAAATATTCCTTTGACCCGGAAACTATAACTATTCTTTCCAGCGGCGATATTTCCGATATAACTTCCCATAATGCAGGCTATGTGTTCCTTAACCAGATAGACCTGGAACAGACTTTCTCGTTTGATATCGAACTGGATAACGGTCAGATAAACGACAGCGGCATTGATAAAGTCAACGTTACCTTCGATAAGACCGGCTTTGCTTCAAAGAATTTCACACTGACCGCTGAACATATCAAGGTGCTTGACCCTATCCCCGGCAAGAAAATAGAAGTCCGTACCGAAAAGATAGCTAACGTCAAAATGATCGGTCCTGCGGAAGATATCAAAAAGCTGAAAGCCTCAGACCTGGTGGCTGAGTACGATATGGAGGGAAGCCAGTTTGAAAACGGCTCTTACCAGTCAAGCGTAAGGATATATTCCCCGAAAGTAAATACCGTCTGGTGTGTTGGAAACTACGATATCATCATCGCCGTTTCGGATAAATAAAATTTTGACTGCTCTTTCTGCAAAAGGGAGAGCAGTTTTTATGAAAGGAAACCCTATGCCGATACTTATACCTTATGTCCGCTCCGCCGTGGACGCCGATGCCGCCGCTGTGGTGGAAACAGCCCTTAAAAAGCTGACTTCTTCAGAAATAAAGACCGCAAAGATATATAAAACTTCCCTTGACGCCAGAAAAAGAAGTAATATCCATATGGTCCATACCGTCTATGTGGAGCTTTTCTCTGATGATGAGGAAAAGTCCCTCTGCCGGACTGACGCCACACTGAAATATGTGGATAAGGTCAGATTTTCGCCGACCATCTCAAAGACCGAACGTGACGGCAGAGTGGTCATCGCCGGGTTTGGTCCGGCAGGAATGTTCTGCGGACTTGCCCTTGCAGAGCAGGGCTATAAGCCTCTTATACTGGAAAGAGGCGACTGCGTGGAAAACCGTACCAAAATAATACGCACCTATTGGGACGGCGGCGAATTAGACGAAAATACCAACGTCCAGTTTGGCGAGGGAGGAGCAGGAACTTTTTCCGACGGCAAACTCACCACCCGAATTAAAGACCCCCTGTGTCGGTATGTTCTAAAGAGATTTGTGGAGTTCGGCGCACCTGAGGAGATACTTTATAAGGCAAAACCCCATATCGGTACGGACAATCTCCGTAAAATTGTAAAAAATATCAGGGAAAGGATAATTTCCTGCGGCGGCGAGATAAGGTTTCTTTCCCGACTTGAAGATATCCAACTTGAAAACAGGTATGTTTCACAGGTCAGCGCAGGAGGAACTTCGGTGGAAACTTCCGCATTGGTGCTTGCAGTGGGACATTCCGCAAGAGATACTTTTGAACTGCTGTTCAATAAAGGCGTCGCCCTTGCGCCAAAACCCTTTGCCATAGGCGCAAGGATAGAACACCTGCAATCGGAAGTCGATGAAAGCCTTTATGGGGAATTTGCCGGCAGCCGGTTTTTGCCCAAAGGGGAATACCAGCTTTCCGCCCGTGATAAAAACGGCAGGGGCTGCTATACGTTTTGTATGTGTCCGGGCGGATATGTTGTGCCAGCCGCCAGCGAACAGGGCGGTATCGTCACCAACGGCATGAGCGAGTATCTCCGTGACGGCAGCAACGCCAACGCTGCGGTGGTGGTGTCAGTCACCCCTGACGACTTCGGCAAAGCTCCGCTGGACGGCGTAATGTTTGCAAGAAGTATAGAAAGAAATGCATTTTTGAAAACAGGCGGAAAAACAGCTCCGGCGGCAACTGTCGGCGAACTTCTGGGCAGCAGAAATACTTCTCCGTCAGTCGTTCCCACATATAGCAGGGGAGTAAGCTTCTGCGGAACTTATGGCGTGCTTCCCGCACCGCTTCTTAATACCATGAGAGACGGTATCAAAGATTTTGGAAGAAAAATGCGCTGCTTTAGGAACATGGGCGCAGTTCTCACTTTTCCGGAGACCAGGACCTCATCGCCGGTCAGGATACTTCGCAGCGATAGGGGAAACTCAATTTCTGCTGATAATCTTTACCCCTGCGGAGAGGGTTCAGG
>CANRLY010000209.1 GCA_947631585.1 uncultured Clostridia bacterium | reverse complement strand
CTTCTCCTTTACACTTCCATAACTATCAGCTCTGCCGTCTTTTTCCTTATCGAAAGCCTGTAGCCCCGCAGTTCTATGAGCAGCGGATCTCCCAAAGGAGCCGTCCTGAGCATACATATTTTCACCCCCGGTATTATCCCAAGCTCTATGAGCCTTTTTGCATCCTGCCCCTGAATACCCAGCCTTGCCACAACGCCGCAGCTCCCGCAGGACATTTTACTAAGCGGTATCTGCAAAACAAACAACTCCGTTCATAAATTCATCAGTTATTGCCCGAACACCAGCCTTACCGCCAGGACCGAAAACACAAATCCCGTGAAGTCGGCGGTCAGCGAAGAAACAAGGGTATTTCTGGTCTTTTTGATCTTGGCAGCGCCAAAGTATACTGCTATCGTGTAAAAAGTCGTCTCTGTAGAACCGATAAGAACGCTTGCCACCCGTCCGATAAAGCTGTCCGGGGAATTTTCCGAAAGTATTTCTTCGTAAACGGCAGTAGCTCCGCTGCCTGATATTGGACGCATCACCGCCAGCGGAACACATTCCGAAGGGAAGCCTAAAAATTCGGTCACCGGTGCTAACAACTCTGCCAGAGCGTCGGCAGCCCCCGAAGCGCTTATCATTCCTACGCAGGTCATCAGCGCAATCAAAGCGGGAAGAATAGATACGCCGGTCTTTAGCGTTTCGTAAGCCCCCTCGGTGAACTGCCCGAAAACGTCCACTCCCTTTATCAGTCCCACCGCCAGTATGGCAGTTATTATAAGTAAAACGGCAAGTTCAATGACTTTCATCTGTGATCGTCCTTTTTGATCGGCTCAAAACATTTCGCCCTGCTGCAAAGCATTTCACCGAAGCGATACCGGCAGCCACCGAAGCGGCGGAGCTTATCAGTATCGCCGGCATAACGTCCAGCGGCGAGCTGCTCCCGTGGGCAAGTCTCATTGCCGCCACGGTAGTTGGTATCAGCTGTATGGAAGCGGTGTTCAGCACCACCAGCATAATTATGTTGTCTGTGGCAACGCCGCCTGCGCTTTCCTCCTCCGAAAGCTCCTTTACCGCCTGTATCCCCAGTGGAGTAGCGGCGTTTCCCAACCCCAGCAGGTTAGCGGTAATATTCATCGTCACCGCTTTAAAAGCCTTTCCATTGGCGTCTATCCCCTTAAACAGGAATTTCAGCGGCGCTCTGAAAAGCTTTGCGATAAAGTCGGTGATACCGGCTTTATCAGCAACTCTCATCATTCCGCCCCAGAACGCCATAGGCCCGATAAGTTTCAGCATCAGTTCCACAGCCTGCGAACATTCCGACAAAGCCGCATTTGACACTTCGCTGATATTACCGGCTGCCAGCCCGAACACAAGCGATATCCCGACCATTACAGTAAAAATATACTTCATCATTTCAAGACCCTGCCCGTTGTAAAAAATAGTAATTGCCCTATATATAAGAAATCCGCTCATATAAAATAAAAAAATTAGATAAATTTCTCAAAAACACTTGACAAATGTCGAAAACTAGTATATTATGTTATTAGGCGCAAAAACACGCCAAATATATTATTAAAGGGGATAGTGCGATGAAATCGACCGGTATCGTCCGTAGGATCGACGAACTCGGAAGAGTAGTTCTTCCAATTGAACTCAGGAGAACATTTGACATTGAGGTAAAAGACGCTGTAGAGATCTTTACAGATACAGATATGATAATCCTCAAGAAATTCCAGCGCAGCTGTGTATTTTGCGGTGATGCTGAGGACCTGAAAGAGTACAAGGGAAAAGCTGTTTGTCCTAAGTGCTTTGCTGCTATTGCAAGAAAAGCTGCCAAGGGTGACGATGACGATTAGTCCGTTACCAGGGGTGCGACCGAGGGGTGCGGCATGAGGGTGCGACCAGGGGTGCAGCATGAGGGTGCGACCAGGGGTGCGGCATGAGGGTGCGACCAGGGGTGCAGCATGATGGTGTGTCCATTGGTGCGGCATTTACGGCGGCATTAGTGTGCAGCGTGAGGGCAGCTCAGGGCGCAATTTGTGCAATTATGCAATTGCGTTTCGGGAAATGAGTTCAGCTCAATGCGTTTGTGCGACCCAAGGCGGCGACCAGGCGACCCTAAGCGGCGACCAGGCGGCAACAAATTTAAACCAACAGACCTAAGACCTCGTTTATCGGGGTCTTTTGTTTTGTCTACAGGATTATATTCCGTAATTTCATATAATAGAACAAGCCCCGGAACAGTCAGAGCTGCTCCGGGGTATCAATTAATAAATCGTAAAATTTTTGTTCACTTTCTGTAAAAAGCCAAGCCGTCGCCTTTACCTGACCTTTGCCGTCCGCCGCAGGAAGAGGGAACTCCCCCAAAGGGATAAATTCCCGGCCGGAAACTTCGGTATCCGTCAGCATTACCAGGCTTACAGGCGCACCGGCAACGCATTTTTGGTAGACCTCACTGCTGCATATCACCGCAGGGTAAGCTCCGCACCTGTCGTGAACGGCTTCGGCAAGCTCCCGAAATATCTGCCGGTACTCCGGTTTTGCGGACTTTATCTCCACAGCAGGGGGCAGCCGTCCGAACAGGTCGCCGACCGCCGCAAAAAAATTATCCGCCTGCGCTTTCCCCGAAGAACTTCCGGTCAGCGTGTGGCTGAACCCCAGAATTATCTTCTCCCTTGCCGCCAGTGAATAATTTTTTTCAAACG
>CANRLY010000208.1 GCA_947631585.1 uncultured Clostridia bacterium | reverse complement strand
AGATCCGCCGTAGTCGTCGTGATCTCGGGCGCCGCCAGGTCCCGTGTCAGAAGAACACTGTAATCAAGATTCTGCGACAGTTCCGTAACTACCGTACCGTCGGGCATATGCCAGGATAAACCCTCAACCTCAGGGAGGAGTGCTGATACCTGCACGTTGAGAGGCGTATTCAGGCTGGTCAGACTGCTGCAATTCCAAAACATAGCATTCATATCTGTTACTTGGTTGGTGTCAAAACCTCTTACGTCCAGACTCGTCAAACTGCTGCATCCAGCAAACATTGAGTTCATTAACGTTACTTGGTTGGTGTCAAAACCTCTTACGTCCAGACTCGTCAAACTGTTACATCCATCAAACATACAGCCCATGTCTGTTACTTGACTGGTATCAAAGCCGCTTACGTCCAGACTCGATAAACTGCTACATCCACCAAATATTGTGTTCATTAACGTTACTTTGCTGGTGTCAAAGCCGCTCACATCCAGACTCGTCAAACTGCTACATTCATTAAACATACAGCTCATGTCTGCTACTTGACTGGTATCAAAGCCACTTACGTCCAGACTCGTCAGACTGCTGCAGCCAGCAAACATATCGCTCATGTATGTCACCTGGCTGGTGTCAAAGCCGCTCACGTCCAGACTTGTCAGACTGCTGCAGTTATTAAACAGCCAGCCCATCCCTGTTACTTGGCTGGTCTTAAACCTGCTTACATCCAAACTTGTCAGACTGCTGCAACCAGAAAACATCATACTCATGTCTGTTACATGACTGGTATCAAAACCGCTTACATCCAAACTCGTCAGGCCGCTGCAACCACGAAACATCATACCTATCCCTGTTGCCTGACTGGTATCAAAGCCGCTTACATCCAAACTCGTCAGACTGCTGCAACCGGAAAACATCATACCCAGGTCTGTTGCCTGGCTTGTGTCAAAACCGCTTACGTCTAAACTCGTCAAACTGCTGCAACCATAAAACATAGAGCCCAGGTCTGTTACATGACTGGTATCAAAACCGCCTACGTCTACGCTTGTCAGACTGCTGCAGCCATAAAACATCCAATTCATGTCTGTTACCTGACTGGTATTAAAACCACTCAAGTCCAGACTAGTCAGGCTGCTACAATCCTCGAACATAAACGACATATTTGTTACCTGACTGGTATCAAAGTCTCTCAACTCCACGCTCACCAAACTACTACAGCCATCAAACATACTTCCCATGTCTGTTACCTGACCGGTATTAAAATCGCTTACGTCTATGCTTGTTAGGCTGCTGCAACCAGAAAACATTCCGCCCATGTTCGTTACCTGGCTGGTATTAAAACCGCTTAAGTTAAGATTCTCCAGGCCGCTGCAATCACTAAACATACACCACATATATATTACTTTATTAGTGTCAAAACCACTCACATCCAAACTCGTAAGACTACTGCATCCAGCAAACATATCCTTCATGTCTGTTACCTGACTGGTATTAAAACCGCTCACATCTATGTTAGTCAGATTGCTGCAACCTCCAAATAACATCTCCATATCTTTTACCTGACTGGTATCAAAGCCACTCACATCCAAACTTACCAGACTGCTGCAACTGGAAAACATATTCGACATGTCTGTTACCAGGCTGGTATTAAAGTCGCTCACATCCAAACTTGTCAGACCCTTGCAGCCTTCAAACATATAATACATAGCTGTTACTTGGCTGGTATCAAAACCACTTACGTCTAAACTCACCAGGCTGCTGCAGTAACGAAACATCCCAGTCATATTCTTTACCTGGCTGGTATTAAAACCGCTCACGTCCAGACTCGTCAGACCGCTGCAATCATAAAACATATAACCCATATCTGTTACCTGGCTGGTGTCAAAGCCGCTCAGATCCACACTTGTCATGTTTACGCATCCACAAAATAACCAGGATGTATCTGTCATCCCGCTCACATCGATCTTCGCAGATGTAATCTGTCCATCATAAGCAGCCCATGGCATTCTCGAATGATAAACCGAATTTTCAGAATCATAATCCCCACCTCGATACTCTGCCGGAAAATCTCCCGTCCCTGTGATCGTCAGTTTCCCCGCAGCGTCGATCACCCAGGTGATCCCTTCCACCGTTCCGCTGGCGATGTTATCCCCAGGCTGTCCCACTTCCGCTGCGGCCGCCCTGACCGGAAACAACAGCAGAGCTGCCATACAGACAGTTAATACCCCTCTTATGATTGCCTTCATCATACTCCTCCTTGTCAACCGTGTTTAAAAAATGATAAAGTCAGAATATGTACGAATATTCATACATATATGTCGTTATTATACTTGTATATTTCTTCGTAGTCAAGATACCTGCCCTTTTATTTTTCCTCCAAGTCTCTGCTCTCCGATACGCTTTCGTCACTGCGGATTTAAAGATGGTTTTGCTTTTTTAGGCCGAAAAAAACAGCCCCTCAGATTCCTTGAAACTGAGGAGCTGCTTTTCGAACGATATTTTTACTCTGAGGCGGCGCCTGACATCTTCAGCGGGGCCGCCTTCTCTCGTCAGCTGTTTTTCTTGATGAAATCGATCAGTTCATCCACCTGGGTGAAGGCGAGGCCCACGACAGTGTCCGCCGCGCCATAGTAGATGGCGATCCTGCCGGTCTCTGCGTCGGTGAGGGTGGCGCAGGGGAAGGTCACGTTCGGCACGTCGCCCACGCACTCATAGGTGGTCGTCGGGTGGAAGATGTACGGCTTGC
>CANRLY010000207.1 GCA_947631585.1 uncultured Clostridia bacterium | reverse complement strand
GGAACTTTCAGATGAGAGCTAAGGTCGTGGGCGCAGGTCTTGCCGGCTGCGAGGCGGCGTGGAAACTGGCTGAAAGCGGCATAGATACCGAACTTTGGGAGATGAAGCCGAAAAAGTTCACGCCTGCCCATAAGTATCAGGGGTTTGCGGAGCTTGTCTGCTCTAATTCCCTTAAAGCCGAAAGACTGGCTTCCGCAGCCGGAATGTTGAAAGAGGAAATGCGCAGGCTGGGTTCGCTGACTATGGAATGTGCCGAAAAGGCAAGGGTCTCAGCCGGAGGGACTCTGGCGGTGGACAGAAAGGTCTTTTCGGACGAGGTGACTGAAAGGATACGCTCTCACCCAAGAATAAAGGTGATGGAGGAGGAAGTCAGTGAAATACCGGAGGATAACACCGTTATCGCTACCGGTCCGCTGACCTCTCAGCCGCTGTCGGACGCAATAGGCAGGCTCTGCGGAGAGTATCTGTATTTCCACGATGCGGCGGCTCCCATAGTGACCTTTGACAGCCTGGATAAGGACAAGGTGTTCTTCGCTTCAAGATATGACAGAGGCGAGGCGGATTATATAAACTGCCCTATGGATAAGGAGCAGTACCTGGCGTTTTACAACGAACTTGTGAATGCGCAGTCGGCTCCGCTCCACCAGCATGATAAGGAGTATTTCGGCAGGGACGATTTTAAAGTTTATGAGGGCTGTATGCCGGTGGAAGCTCTGGCAAAGCGTGGGGAAGATACCCTGCGGTTCGGTCCGATGAAGCCGGTGGGGATAACCGACCCCAAGACCGGGAAACGTCCTTATGCGGTGGTTCAGCTAAGGGCGGAGAACGCTCAGGGCAGCTTGTATAATCTGGTGGGATTCCAGACGAATTTGAAGTTCGGGGAGCAAAAAAGGGTGTTTTCCATGATACCGGGGCTTGCAAACGCCGAGTTTGTGCGCTATGGCGTCATGCACAGGAACACTTTTATAAATTCCCCTAAACTGCTTTTGCCAACGTTTAATATGAGAGACCGCAGAGACCTGTTCTTTGCAGGTCAGATAACAGGGGTAGAGGGGTACATCGAATCGGCGGCAAGCGGGATATTTGCAGGGATATCGCTGGCAAGACTGCTTTTTGGTAAGCCGCTGACCGCCTTGCCGAAAACCACTATGCTGGGTGCGCTGGCAGGGTATATCTCCGACCCGGAAGTTGAAAAGTTCCAGCCGATGGGCTGCAATATGGGCATACTGCCTAAACTTGAAGAGAATGTCAGAGATAAGAAGCTGAAGTATGAGATGCTTGCCAAAAGAGGTCTTGACGATCTGGACAAGTTTATCGGACGGTTGTGACAACGGGAGCTGAATGTATGAATATTGTTGTTGACGCATTCGGAGGGGACAACGCCCCTCTTGAAGTGATAAAAGGAGCGATTTTAGCAAAAAAAGCCTTTGATACGGATATTACCCTTGTGGGCGACGAAAAGCGGATAAAAAGCTGCGCAGAGGTAAATTCTCTCGATATCTCTGCACTGATGCTGAGACAGGCGGATACTGTTATCGAGATCTGCGAAGAACCTACCGAGATAATCAAGGGAAGAAGCGACTGCTCCATGGCGGTGGGAATGAAAATGCTTGCCGCCGGCGAGGGGGACGCCTTTGTTTCGGCAGGCTCTACCGGTGCGCTGGTGGTGGGCGGAACGTTTATCGTCAAGCGGATAAAAGGCGTGAAAAGAGCTGCTCTTGCGCCGGTACTGCCGACGTCCGCTGCGCCGTTCATGCTGCTGGACGCAGGCGCAAATACCGACTGCCGCCCTGAAATGCTCCAGCAGTGGGCAATAATGGGCAGCGCATATATGTCAAAGATAATGGGGGTAAATTCGCCTGCCGTGGCTTTGGCAAATATCGGTGCGGAGGAGTCAAAGGGCAGGGAACTGGAACTTGAGACGTATAAGCTGCTGAAAAATACCCCCGTCAACTTTGTGGGAAACATCGAGGCTAGAGACCTGCCGGCAGGCAATGCCGATGTGGTGGTCGCAGACGGCTATGTGGGAAATATGCTGCTGAAGCTTTATGAGGGCATGGGCAAATTCATCTCACGGGAACTGAAAGGAATGTTGATGAACGGCTTTTCTTCAAAGCTGGCTGCGCTCCTTATCTTAAAGAAAGTAAAGGCTTTCAGAAAGAGAATGGACTACTCTGAATACGGCGGTTCGCCGCTGCTGGGAACTGCGCTGCCTGTCATCAAGGCGCACGGAAGCTCCGACTCAAAGGCGTTTTATAACGCCATAAGACAGGCTTATCAGTTTACTTCGGCAGGAGTTATCGGCAGTATAGCGGATTCTCTGGAGGAACTGAAAGTAAGAAAAACAGGTGAAGAAAAATGAACAATAATCCTGATCTTGATGAGTTTGAAAAGCTTATCGGATATAAATTCAAAAACCGCAGTCTGCTGTTCGAGGCGCTTTCACATTCGTCTTTTGCAAACGAATCAAAAAGACGGCTCAATTCCAACGAGAGGCTGGAATTTCTGGGGGACTCGGTGCTTTCCGTGGTGGTCTCAGACCACATCTTTGAACACTATAAGCACCTGCCGGAGGGTCAGCTCACAAAGATAAGAGCCGCTCTGGTGTGCGAGGAGTCGCTTTATAATTTTTCTAAGACCATCAGACTGGGCGAATTCCTCATGATAGGAAAAGGCGAGGAAAACACCGGCGGAAGAAAGAGACCCTCAATTCTTGCGGACGCTTTTGAAGCGGTGA
>CANRLY010000206.1 GCA_947631585.1 uncultured Clostridia bacterium | reverse complement strand
CTCAGCCTGAAAGATACCGAGATAGCAAAGCTCACAGAACAGCTCAAAGCGGCTGAAAAGTCAAGAGAAACGGCGGTCGAGCTTGCTGTAAAGGAAAAGGACAGCAGGATATCTCAGTTAAGCGCACAACTGGAACTTAAAGATAAGGATAAAGAAAACGCTCTTGAAAAACTGACTTCCGAAAACAGCGTGGAGCTTGAAAAGCTCAGGTCGCAGCTTGACAAGAAAGACCTTGAGATAACTATACAGGTGGATAAAGCCAGACAGGAACTGGAACGTGAAAAAGAAGAGCAGAAGATAGAGTACGAGCACCAAATCAGGACCCGTGACGAGGAGATCGAAAGGATAAAAGACTACCGGCTGAGAATGTCCACAAAGATGGTGGGAGAAAGCCTTGAAAGGTATTGCGAGAACGAGTTCAACAAGATAAGAATGACCGCATTCCCCAACGCCTATTTTGAAAAGGACAACGACTCCACCAGCGGCAGCAAGGGCGACTACATATTCCGTGAAAACGACGAGAACGGAACTGAGATAATCTCCATAATGTTCGAGATGAAAAACCAGGTGGATACCACCGAAAAGAAGCATAAGAACGAGGATTTCTTCAAAGAACTGGATAAGGACAGAAGAGAGAAAAACTGCGAGTATGCGGTGCTGGTCTCAATGCTGGAAACGGAAAACGACTTCTATAATACCGGCATAGTGGACGTTTCATACAAGTTCCCGAAAATGTACGTTATACGCCCGACTTTTATGATACAAATAATTACTATACTGCGAAATGCTGCGCTTAATTCCATGAAATATAAAAACGAGCTTGAAACGCTCAAACGTGAAAACCTGGATATCACAACTTTTGAGAGCAAGATAGAGGATTTCAAAAAGAAGTTTTCGTATAATTACGGCATTGCCACAAAGAAATTCAATGAAGCTATCGATGAGATAGACAAGTCCATCAAGCACCTTCAGGCGGTCAAAGATGCGCTTATTTCCTCGGAAAGACAGCTGCGGCTTGCCAGCGATAAGACCGAGGACCTTACCATCAAAAAGCTTACCAGAAACAACCCCACTATGAGCGAAAAGTTTAAGGCTCTTGCCAAAGCCGACACGTCAGATCTGCCTGATACGGACGACCAGCCGACCGATCAAACTTAATGTTCAAGCTGCTGTATAAAAAAGAAGTATCCCCACGAAACTGTTGTTCCGTGGGGATATCTTCTTTTTCGGGAGGGGTTGGTCGCCCGAAAGGTGTATATCAATAAATGGGGGTTGGCTTAGTCGTCCTGAAGAGCGTCGTAGCCTTCTTCGCCCGTCCTTATCTTGACAACGTTCTCGATATCGTAGATGAACAGTTTTCCGTCTCCGATATGACCGGTGTAAAGAGCGGACTTGGCGGCGTCGATAACTTTCCTTATGGGAACTTTGCATACAACGATCTCAGCTTTTATCTTGGGCAGAAGATTGGTCTGTATCTCAGCGCCTCTGTAGTATTCCGGCTGACCTTTCTGCATTCCGCAGCCCATTACGTTGGTAATGGTGATACCAGTTACTTCTATAGCTTCCATCGCCGACATGAACTCAGACAGCTTGGTCTGCTTGAATACGGCAACGATCTTTGTCATCTTGGGAGTTCCGTCAGGTCTGGGGTCGGGAGCGGTGTAGGATTCAACTTCCACAGCCTTCTCCACAGGCACCATTTTTTCAACTTTGGTAACGCTCTTGGCGTCGTCCTCAATGTAGCTTTCTATCTGAGCTGTGGCAGGAGCAAAGTCTGCGTAAGATGATACCAGACCGTGTTCGGTAACGTCCAGACCGATTATCTCTTCCTGTTTAGAAGCTCTCAGACCAATGGTCTTTTTGATGATGAAGAATACTATCGTCATTGTAGCTGCGGTCCATGCGCCTACTGCCAGCACGCCGATGAGCTGTTTGCACAGCAGCTCAAATCCGCCGCCGTAGAACAGTCCATTTCCTGCAATGCCGCTTGCTCCGCCTGCTTTTGCAACTGCAAATCCGGGTGCGGTGTCAGTTGCAAAAAGTCCTACTGCGATAGTTCCCCAGATGCCGTTCATCATGTGGACTGCAACAGCTCCTACAGGGTCGTCTACATGAAGCACGTTGTCAAGGAACCATACTCCGAAGCATACCAGCAGACCGGAGACAACTCCTACTACTATCGAACCGGCTGCGTCTATGACGTCGCAGCCTGCGGTTATCGCTACCAGACCGGCAAGGGAAGCGTTCAGACACATTGAAACGTCCGGCTTGCCGTATTTGAGCCATGTAAATATCATGCAGACAACAGTTGCAACTGCCGGAGCAACAGTGGTGGTAAGGAAGATAGTTCCCATCATTTCAACGGAAGAAGAAGCCGCAGGGTTGAATCCGTACCAGCCGAACCAGAGGATAAATACGCCCAGCGCACCCAGAGTCAGGTTGTGACCGGGGATAGCGTTTACCTTGGTCTCGCCGTCTTTTGTCTTGGTGAATTTTCCTATCCTGGGTCCGAGTATAGCCGCACCCACCAGAGCGGAGATACCGCCTACCATGTGGATAGCGCATGAACCGGACAGGTCATGGAATCCCATCTGATAGAGCCAGCCGTCGGCGTTCCAGATCCAGTGTGCCTCGATGGGGTATATCAGCGCACTGATGACCCCTGAGTAAATACAGTAGGAAAGGAACTTCGTTCTTTCCGCCATCGCACCTGAAACTATAGTTGCTGCGGTAGCACAGAACACCAGGTTGAACACGAAGTTTGAGAAATCGAAATTC
Source organism: uncultured Clostridia bacterium (assembly GCA_947631585.1). Taxonomy (GTDB): domain Bacteria; phylum Bacillota; class Clostridia; order Oscillospirales; family Ruminococcaceae; genus JAAZZIT01. The sequence goes on along the minus strand of CANRLY010000206.1, from coordinate 8 downwards.
TCGTAGGC
>CANRLY010000205.1 GCA_947631585.1 uncultured Clostridia bacterium | reverse complement strand
CCGTTCTTGCAGACCGCCCTGGTCACCTTGCCTATCGCCGTTGACGAGCAGGCTACGTCCACTTTCTGCTTCTTGGGTCTTATCACTATGAGCGAATTCGGACAGGTCTTTGCGCAAAGCCCGCAGCCTACGCATTTTGCCGAATTTACCACCGCTATGTTCTTATCTATGCAGATCGCATCGTTGGGGCAGACCTTTACGCAGTCCCCAAAACCCAGACAACCGCTGGTGCAAAGCTTTGAACCGTTATAATATCTGTTGGAAGCCCGGCAGGACTGCGAACCGTCATATACATATTTGTGCGCCGCTGCGTCGCAGTCTCCCCGACATTTCACAAAGGCGGTCATCTCTTCTACTTCTCCGGCTTCCTTTCCCATTATCGCCGAAAGCTTCTTTGCCGCTTCAGCTCCGCCCGGCTTGCACATATTACATTCCGCTCCGCCGAGAACTGCCGCTGCGTAGTCGTTGCAGCCGGAATATCCGCAAGCTCCGCAGTTTATCTGGGGAAGCGACTCCTGAAGCTTCTCAAGGCGTTCGTCAGTCTTTACCGCAAACACCTTTGAACACACCGTCAGCAGTACCCCGGCAAGCGTTCCCAGTGCGGCAAACAATATTACAGGTATTGCATACTGCATTACTTTTTCCCTCCGATATGTGTTGTTTTTCTGCTATTAAGTTATGAAATTATCCTGCGCTTCGGCCTTTCTCAGAAAAGCCCCGAAAAGCCCATAAAGCTCAGGGATACTATGGACGCCGCTATCAGCGTGGCAGGAACGCCCTTGAACGTTTCGGGAATGTCGGAATCCTCTATCCGTGAACGGACTCCCGAAAAAAGCAGCAGAGCCAGCGTGAACCCAAGACCTGTTCCCAGGGCGTTGGTTATCGACTGGGCAAGGGTATATTCTTCGTCTATGTTGGTGATGGTCACCGCAAGAACGGCACAGTTGGTGGTTATCAGCGGAAGATACACTCCCAGAGCTTTATACAAGGGCGGTATCAGCTTTTTCAGGATAATTTCCACCATCTGCACAAACAGCGCTATCACCAGTATGAATGCGATGGTCTTTAAGTATTCCACCCCGAACGGCAGCAGCATGAATTTATAGACCGGGTAGGTCACCAGAGTGGCGCAGATCATTACGAATATTACCGCAGCTCCCATTCCCACCGAGTTGCGCATCTTCTTGGAAACGCCCAGGAACGGACAGATACCTTTGAACTGGGACAGCACCACGTTATCTACCAGCACCGCCGAGACCATTATTACAAACAGCTCTTTCACGGTCACGCCTCCTTTTCTGCGGCATTTACGCCGTCAGACTCGGTAAGACCTGCTTTTGCGCAGGCGGAATAATGCGGACAGCCGGTGCAGCCTATCTCTTTGGGAGGCTTTTTCTTAGCCAGCTTATTTACTGCCGCTATCACGCAGCCCAGCACGAAAAATCCTCCTGCCGGCATTATGAATATCATCATATTGTCAAAAGACTCAGGTATTATCTGTATGCCGAACCACTGCCCCGAACCCATCAGTTCCCTGATAGAACCCATGGTGAACAGCGAAAGGGTGAACCCAAGCCCCATTCCCAAAGCGTCGCAGATGGAGGGCAGAAGCTTGTTCTTGCTGGCAAACACCTCTGCTCTTCCCAGAATGATACAGTTTACGGTTATCAGCGGCAGGAATATTCCCAGCGCAGAATGGAGAGCCGGCAGGTAGCTTTTAAGAAGCAGTTCCACCGCCGTGACGAATCCTGCGATTATAACTATGTAGCAAGGCAGTCTCACCGCCTTGGGGATAACGTTTTTCAGCAGGGAGATAACTATATTCGACCCCAGCAGCACAAATGTGGTGGCAAGACCCATTCCTATGCCGTTTGACGCCATAGTAGTCACCGCCAGCGTAGGACACATTCCCAGCAGCGTAACAAGGGTGGGGTTCTCTTTTATCAGTCCTTTTGTGAACTCGTGAAGATTACTCACTGAAGATCTCCTCCTTATGTTCAGAATAAGAGTCGGCTGCCGCAGCCACTGCGCCTTTTACCCCTTTTGAAGAAAAGGTCGCTCCGGTCACGTTGTCCACCTCGTCAACGCTGCTTTCGCTGTCAAAGCCTATGAACTTTGAGACAAAGCCTTCGTCCTCAACTTTAGTGCCAAGACCTTTGGTCTCTTTCAGCTCCAGGTAGGAGATACCGGCTACCTGACCGTTTTCGTCAAAGCCGATGAGCATATGTATACCGTCTTTTTCGTAGCCGTCAACGGTCATTTCAAAAGCGCATCTGCCGTTTTTCTTATCGGCGATAACGGCGGTGATATCCTCGTTGCCGAAGTTCACAGGCAGCTTGCCGTCGTCGGTCTCGGTGAGAAGTATCTCGTATTCTCCCCCTGGTGAGAAGATCTCGTCCAGGGAGCTTTTCAGCTGGTCGGTAAGAACGCCGGTATTATCCACATATGTAAGGTTATACACGCCGATGACAAGTCCGGAGATAACGGCGCAGATTATCATCAGCACCAGCGCAGGCATGACTTTTTCCTTGAAACTCACTGTTTCGCTCCCTCCTTTTTCTTTTCAGGCTTTTTTGCGCCCAGCGGTTTTGATCCGGTCGCCATATCTATGTAGGGAACGAGTATATTCATAAGAAGTATTGCAAACGACACGCCCTCCGGCTTGGAGGCGTAAAACCTGATAAGGCAGGTTATCAGTCCGCAGCCCACGCCGAAAATGAATTTTCCCTTGCCGGTAATGGGAGTGGTGACATAGTCGGTAGCCATGAAAAACGCACCCAGCATTACTCCGCCGGCAAGTATCTGATAGAGGGGGTCCT
>CANRLY010000204.1 GCA_947631585.1 uncultured Clostridia bacterium | reverse complement strand
GGAGGACGCCCGGCTCTGGAGCGAGTTCTCGCCCGATCTCTATGACATCCACGTGGATGTGGACGGAGATCGTTTTTGCCAAAAAGCGGGCCTGCGGGAATTTTCCGCGGACAGGGACAAATTCCGGATCAACGGCCGAAAGACCTTTCTGCGGGGCAAGCATGACGGCATGGTCTTTCCAAAGACCGGCTATGCCCCCACCGACCTGCAAAGCTGGCTTGATGTGATGGGAATATCACGTTCCTACGGCATAAACCACTACCGCTTCCATACCTGCTGTCCGCCTGACGCTGCGTTTGAAGCTGCGGATATGCTGGGTATCTTCCTTGAACCCCAGCTGCCTTTCTGGGGAACTCTCAGCGCCCCCGGCGAGGATAAGTACCACCCGGAAGAACAGGCTTTCCTCATCGAGGAGGGCTACCGTATGCTCCGGCATTTCGGCAACCACCCCTCTTTCTGCATGATGTCCCTGGGAAATGAGCTGTGGGGAAATATCGAACATATCTCCGGTATACTGCGTGCCTATAAGGACTTCGACAGCCGCAGACTTTATACCCAGGGCTCTAATAACTTCCAGTGGTTCCCGAATATCAACCCGGAGGACGACTTTTTCGTGGGCGTGCGGCTCTCCAACGACAGACTGATACGGGGCTCCTACGCTATGTGTGATGCTCCGCAAGGGCATATCCAGACGGAAAAGCCCTCCGCTTCGCATAACTACGATAGCGCCGTCGCCCCTCAGGACGTTTCCTTTTCCGCCGGAAACGTCCCAGCCGACCAGACCGTCCAGATACAGTTCGGCACGGAAGCTAAAACGGTGAAAGCCGTCCACGCAGACAGCCCCCTTGTCCCGAACGTCCCCGTGGTCACCCACGAGATAGGTCAGTATGAAACTTACCCTGATTTTTCTGAGATAAATAAGTATACCGGCCCGCTCAAAGCAAGAAACCTCCAGCTTTTTAAGAAAAAAGCAGAGCAGAAAGGCTTGCTTCCGCTGGCGGATAAATTCTTTAAGGCTTCCGGCAAACTCTCCGCCGCCTGCTATAAGGAAGAACTGGAATCAGTTTTCAGATCAAAACGCCTGGCAGGCTTCCAGCTGCTGGACCTCCAGGACTTCCCCGGTCAGGGAACTGCCCTTGTGGGTATCCTTAACGCCTTTATGGAAAGCAAAGGCAGCGTCTCCCGGGAAGATTGGCTCTGCTCATGCTCTGACAGCATGATAATGGCTGAGTTTTCTTCCTATGTCCTTGAAAGCGGCGAAACTTTCAGCGCAAAGATACTTGCCGTGAATTTTTCAGATAAGCCTCTTTCAGGCAAAAATGTTTCCTGCACCCTCTCCATCGACGGAAAGGTTCTCTCCCATCGGGAAACTCCCCTTTCCCCCGACCCTGACGAAAACTACCTCTGCGCCGGTACGTTTACCGCTGAGATACCGGAACTTTCCGCCCCGAAAAAAGCTTCCTTTGAACTCTCAGTCAACTGCCCAGACCGCAGTATCACCAATTCCTACGACCTCTGGCTCTACCCGAAAGTAACCGGCATCGACCTTGACGGCGTGTTCATTTTCCATGCGCTCACCGACGAAGCTCAGTCCTTGCTCCGCCAGGGCAAGACCGTCCTGCTTGCGCCGCCGCTTGACAGCATAAAGGAACGCTCTCTGGAAGGCGCTTACTGCACCGACTTCTGGTGCTACCCGATGTTCAGTTCTATCTCAAGATCTATGGGCAAACCGCTCCCCGTGGGAACGATGGGGCTTCTCATCGACAACTCCCACCCGGCTCTCTCCCGGTTTCCCAGCGAGTTTTACTCCACCCCCCAGTGGTGGGAAATAGTCACCCACTCACGCTCCGAAATACTGGACGAAAACCAGACGGATAAAACCGTCATCGTCCGCACTATAGATAATTTCGACCGCTGCCACTCCCTGGGACTGCTCTACGAATACCCCTGCAAAAACGGTAAAGTCGTCACCTTGAACGCCGATATCGCCGAACTTTCGACCTCCCCGGAGGGCAGACAGTTCCTCCTCTCCCTGACCGACTATTGCCGTAATAAGTGACCTTTTGCTTAATGGGGGAGACCCTTTTGAAAAAGGGTCCTCCCCCAGACCCCCTCACTAAAACTTTTATGCTGTTTTGGAGAGGGGTAATTGTTCTTACTCAATATGCAAATAGCACAACTTATCGTTGCTTTTGAAAGAAATTACCCCTCTCCAAAAACAATGTAAAAGACTTTGGGAAAGAAGTTGAGAAAAAACCATTCTTCAAAAAGATTTTCCCAAAAAGCAAAACAGACACGTTACATCAGACCTTGTTTCTTTATTTGTTCTGCTGTTGGTGGAGGCTCTTTTGAAAAAAGTTCTTCCTCCAAACTTCTCTTTAAAACTTTCATATTTTTTGGCGAGGGGTAATTGACCCTTTTAAAATATGCTAAATGCACAATTCATCGCTGATTCTAAAAACAAATTACCCCTTGCCAAAAACAACATAAAAGTCTTTGGAAATGTGGCCAACTCTTCCTGCGGAAGAGAGGGGGAACCTTTCTTCAGAAAGGTTCCCCCCAACAAAAGAAAAACAGTTCCCAAAAAGGGAACTGTTTTTTGTTTGCTCATTCACCCCTCGGCGTAACTCAGCACCAGAGTGATAATACATTTTCCGTCCGACAGCATTTTCTTGTATCTGGAGGGGTCGAAGCTCTGGGAGTCCGTCTCCTCCTGCGCCTTGTAGAGCATAGCAAAGATCGGCTTGCTGCCGCTTTCGTCCGGCTCAAACAGCTTTCCGCAAAGCTGGTTGAACACGTCTTTTCCTGCCACCTGGATCCTTACGAACCTTTCC
>CANRLY010000203.1 GCA_947631585.1 uncultured Clostridia bacterium | reverse complement strand
ATAAATGGCAGCTCACCCCCACGGTAGACGTTTACCCCACCTGTACTACAGAGGGAAGCCAGTCTATCCACTGCGAAAACTGCAAAGCTACCACCGACGACCAGATCATTCCCGCTCTGGGTCACAGCTGGGGCGAATGGCATACTGTAAACGCTCCTCAATGCGAAGCGGAAGGTCTGGAGGAGAGAAGCTGCGAAGTATGCGGACTTATCCAGACCAACGGACTGCACGCAGCCGGTCACCAGTGGGCTTCCCAGCCTACCGTTGACAAACAGCCCTCCTGCCTGGAGGACGGAAGCCAGTCCATACACTGCGAAAACTGCGATGCGGTAAAAGACAGCGAAAGCATACCTGCGGCAGGTCACCATGCGCCCGTCCTTAAGGACGAAAAGCCGGCGACTCCCACCGAGGACGGCTACACCGGCGACACCGTCTGCGACGTTTGCGGAGAGCTTCTTGAAAAAGGAGAAGTCATTCCCAAGGCCGCAGGAACTTTCCAGCTGGAAAGCAGCATAGGTGAAAACGCTCCCGAAACTCAGCTCAACACCGATAAGGACAGCGTGTTCAAAGCGGCTCTGACTGATGAGGAAATTTCCGCCTGGGAACAGGGCGCAGACGTAAAGATAGTTCTCAGCGTAACTGACGCCGCTTCCACCGTCACCGATGAGGAAAAGTCGCTGATAGCGGACGCTGCCGGCAGTGAATTTACCGTAGGCGCATACCTGAATATCGACCTTATCAAGTATATAGACAGCGACAAGCAGTTGGTCACCGAAACCAACTCTCCCATCAGCGTGACTGTTAAGATACCTGAATCCCTCCTTGGCGAAAACAGAACGTTTGTGATAATTCGTATCCACAACGGAGAATCTGAAATTCTCAACGACACTGACAGCGCCGATGGAACTATCACCTTTGAAACTGATAAATTTTCAGTTTATGCTATTGCTTATAAGCAACTTCAGGAAGTTGAGCCTGCTCCCGAACAGCCAAACCCTGAAAAGCCTGCTCCGGAAGAACCGACCCCGGAACAGCCCGGCGGCGATGTTCCCGACAAGGACGACTCCCCGAACACCGGCTCGGCTGCCGCTTCGCTGTGGCTGGCGATCATCTCCCTTGCTGCAACAGTATTCGTATGCAAGCCCAGAAGATCGGCTAAGTCAAGAAAGTAAATATTCTGCACAAAAAAGAACCGCCCCCGACTGATAAGTCAGGGGCGGTTTTCATATCCGTCAGAGTTCTATCATTATTTTTCCGCTGTAGGTCGGGGAGATCTCCACGCACTTGTCGGTGGAGGCTACCGAGATCTTGAATGTCGCCTTTGTCTGGGTGTAAGCACATTCAATGACGTTGCCGGACCTCTTGGCAGTCAGCTCAAACACTTTGTTTGCGTTCTTGTCGTAAATGGGACAAACAGCAGTCTCGCCGTCTCCCAGCTCGTAGATCACAAAGTTCGTGCCGTCAAGGTAATCATACTCCACGTCTCTTACAAAGTTTCCGTAAGGGATAATGCTGTTGGGTCTTGCAAGAGCCGGTATCTCAAAGTAGCTGCACTTGTGCCTGAACCACTTTCCGCCCTCGACTACCTTTCCGGTGATGATGTCTGTCCACTTTCCTTCCGGAACGTAATACTCCGCAATGCCCTCCTCGTTCAGTATGGGCGCAACAAGAATGTTGTCGCCGAACATATACTGCCTGTCAAGCGTCAGGCAGGACGGGTCGTCGGCGTAGTCTATGACCATCGCCCTCATTACCGGAACGCCTACCTGGTGGGTCTTTACCGCCTGGGCGAAAATGTACGGCATCAGCTTGCCTTTCAGCTTGGTGAAGAACCTTAGCACATCGCAGGATTCCTCGTCAAACAGCCACGGCACTCTGTAGCTCTGGTTTCCGTGAAGCCTTGAGTGAGATGAGAACATTCCAAACGCCGCCCACCTCTTGTAAATGTCAGGAGTAGCAGTCGCTTCAAAACCTGCCATATCGTGAGAAGTAAATCCGAATCCCGAAATGCACAGCGACAGGCAGCCTCTTACCACTTCCGCCATGGAGTTGTAATTAGCCGAACAGTCTCCGCCCCAGTGTACCGGAAACTTCTGTCCGCCGGCAGTTGCCGAACGTGCAAACAGGCAGGCTTTGTTCTCTCCGTAATACTCTTTCAGCACGTTGAAAACGCACTGATTATAAAGGTAAGCGTAGTAGTTGTGCATTTTTATCGGGTCTGAACCGTCATAGTATACTACATCTCTGGTGGGTATCCTTTCGCCGAAGTCCGTCTTGAAAGTATCTACTCCCATCTCGCAGAGCTTTTTTAGGTAGGAAGCATACCACTGACAGGCGGCAGGATTGGTGAAGTCCACTATCGCCATTCCCGGCTGCCACTCATCGCACTGGAACACAGAACCGTCAGTCCTCTTGATGAAGTAACCGTTCTTCATTCCCTCGTCAAACAGCCTGGAGCGCTGTCCCACATAAGGATTTATCCATACGCAGGTCTTGAGACCTTTCTTTTCGTGCAGCCGCTTTAACATAGCCTCCGGGTCGGGGAACTGCTCCTTGTCCCACTCGAAGTTGCACCACTCAAAGCCTTTCATCCAGAAGCAGTCAAAATGGAACACCTGAAGAGGTATATCCCTTTCTGCCATGCCGTCGATAAAGGAGTTTACGGTCTTTTCGTCATAGCTGGTAGTGAACGAGGAAGTCAGCCACAGTCCGAAAGAAAACGCAGGCGGCAGCGCAGGTTTTCCGGTAAGGTCGGTGTAGCCTTTCAGCACCTGAGTAAGATCCTTTCCGCCGAAAACAAAGTATTCAAGGTTTTCGCCGGGAACGGTTATAGAAACTTTTGAAACAG
>CANRLY010000202.1 GCA_947631585.1 uncultured Clostridia bacterium | reverse complement strand
GTACAAGTCTCCTGTCAATGAGGGCGCAGGAACGGGTCATAGCTCTGCTGATGAGCAATCCGGACTTTTTGCCGCTGACACGCGGCAGGCTTGCTCCGCAGGACTTCACCTCTCAGGTGAACAGAAGGCTCTTTGAGCAGATAACCGAAAGGATAGACGGCGGTGATTCACTGTCCTACACCTCCTTTGCCGATTCTTTAACAGATGAGGAAATGAGCGCGCTGGTGCGCATATGCCGCGCCGGACAGCAGGTGACGGGGTCAAAAAAAGAATTTACCGACTGTATGGATGCTATCATTAATGAAAAAAATAAAGCGGAAGAAAAAAACATAGCCGTGTCGCAGCTTAGCGATGAGGAATTTAGAAAGTTGTTTAGCAAACGCGATTGACAGCACGTTACGGCGGGTAAATGCGGGCTGAAAAGCGCCCCTGAATAGATCGTGTATATCTGCCGGATGTTATCAAGGGCAATAACCATGGAAAGGCAAGGAAGTATCTTATGGAAAACTCTGAGAAAAAGGCACTGATCAAGGCATTGATAGATAAAGGTGTTGCAACAGGCAAGGTGGACGCCACAGATATAGACGCCCTCACTGTTGAGGCCGACCTTGAGGTTGACGATATCGAGAAGCTGTACACTTCGCTTGAGTCGCATAATATAGAAGTCGTTGAGTCCGCTGACGGAAATATGTTTGACAGCATTTCTATGGATATAGACCTGCCGAAGGGCTTTGACAATGTCCCGCTTTCTCCGGAAGCAAAGGGCAGTATAATCGACGACCCCGTAAAGGTATACCTGAAGGATATAGGCCGTGTGCCGCTGCTTACACCGGAGGAAGAAATAGAGCTGGCTATCCGCATTGCCGATGACGACCAGGAGGCGAAAGACAGACTCACGAAGGCAAATCTTCGCCTTGTTGTCAGCATAGCAAAAAGGTATGTGGGCCGAGGAATGATGTTCCTTGATCTGATACAAGAAGGAAATCTGGGACTTATAAAAGCGGTAGATAAATTTGACTACACAAAGGGCTTCAAATTTTCGACCTACGCCACATGGTGGATAAGGCAGGCGATAACCAGAGCCATAGCCGATCAGGGCAGGACCATACGCATACCTGTGCATATGGTCGAGACGATAAATAAGGTCAAAAAAACCAGCAATATGCTTTTGCACCGCGACGGAAAAGATCCCTCGCCGGAGGATATAGCCCGCGAGCTGAACATGAACACCGAAAAGGTGAGGGAGATCCTCCGCATATCGCAGGAGCCTGTATCGCTGGAGACGCCGATAGGCGAGGAAGATGACAGCCATCTCGGAGACTTTATACCGGATGAGGACGCTCTTTCTCCGGCGGACGCGGCGGCAATGACTTTCCTTAAAACCAAGGTAAACGATGTGCTGGAGACTCTCACTCCGCGTGAAGCCGAGGTACTCAGACTGCGCTTCGGTCTGCGCGACGGCACACAGCAGACTCTTGAAGAGGTGGGCAACCACTTTGGCGTAACGCGCGAACGTATACGCCAGATAGAGGCAAAGGCGCTCAGAAAGCTACGCCATCCGAGCAGGAGCAAACACCTCAAGGATCTTTAAGGCAACACCGCGCAGTTCCGGTGGTGCGGCTGTGCTGTCACGCTGGCCGAGATCGTGCTGTTTTGCCTTGATAAGACGGTTCGCGGGTCTGGCCGGCGCGGCGGTTTGTGTTCGCCCCGCCGCAGAAGTGTTCAAATTGAACGCAAAAAAATTTTTGATTTTTGCAGCATTCGCACCGCCTCTAATCAGTGGGAGATTCTGCTCCCACCGATTGAAGGAATATCCCCCGACCAAGAGACGGGGACATATTGCCGCAGTTATATATTAGAGAGCGAATAAGCATTTGCAATAGCCGAAGAGAGCCGCACGGGTTTGCTCTCTTCGGCTATAATAAATGCTTCTTACGCGTTATTATTGCGGAAACTTCGGAAACGCGGAGCAAACTTTAACCGTTGCCGCAAGATAGACTATGTTCTGCTGTCTGCTATTTAACATCTATTATCTATTACACTAGAGGGCATACTACAAGGCTGTTGTGTTGGCTGTATCCAATAGCAACGGCCCTTTGTTTTGCATGGAAAAGCTTGCATGATATGATTATAGTGAAAATTATACCTGCAACTGGGCGGCACTAACTTAGCACTCTCAGGCAGAGAGTGCTAATATTTACAATTTGTTCATATTTTTGCAATAATATTAGCTAAATTTGGAGTTATAATATAATTACAAAAAGAAAGAGGTGAGTCCAATGGGCCAGTCAGATACAGCAGGTTCAGCAGGACAGAATGTTCGGAGAACCGCTGAAACCGATTCCCGGTCTACCCAATCGGCGTGATAAATGGGCGGACATAATATTATTATCCAATATGGAGGTATTTTATTATGTTTGAGCTTAGACCTTATCGCAGACACAGTAATGAAATTTCTTACAATCCCTTTAGAGAAATGGAAGAGTTTGAAAAGAAGTTTTTTGATGAACCGTTCAGCCCCTTCTTCCAAAGCAGGGATATAGCGGAATTCAAGACGGATATCACCGATGAAGGCGATCATTATGTTTTGGAGACTGATCTTCCCGGATTTGAAAAGAAGGACATTCACCTTGATCTTTCCGACAATATGTTGACTATTAATGCCGAGCGTCATTCGGATCACGAGGAAAAGGACAAGAAACAAAAATATATCCGGGTGGAACGGTCATACGGAAAGTACAGCAGGCAGTTTGATGTCTCATCGGTCGACACGGAAAATATTAAGGCGGAATACAAAAACGGCGTGCTGCGCCTGACTTTGCCGAAGAAGCAGGAAGATTTTCCCGAAACCAGACATTTGGAAATCGAATGATCAGAGGGTGCGGCTGTCGCAACAA
>CANRLY010000201.1 GCA_947631585.1 uncultured Clostridia bacterium | reverse complement strand
AAGCTTCGTTTCACCGGAAGTGGTCGCTGTTTATTCCGATTCGGGACTGGGAAAAATGTCAAGGACTTTCCACGACCTCTACCGGCAGCACCTGATAAGAGGAAAATACAAGGACAAACGCCGCCCTGTCCTTATAAACAACTGGGAAGCGACTTATTTTGATTTCAATACCGAAAAGCTTATAGAAATAGCAAAACAGGCGTCTGCGCTGGGTATAGAAATGCTGGTCATGGACGACGGCTGGTTCGGACACAGGGACTCGGACAACTCCTCGCTGGGGGACTGGTTCGTTTATGAAAAGAAGATGAGCGGCGGTCTGAAACATCTGGTGGACGAAGTGAACAAGCTGGGCATGAAGTTCGGCATATGGTTCGAGCCTGAAATGGTCTCCCCGGATTCGCAGCTGTATAAGGCTCACCCCGACTGGGCGATACAGGTCAGGGGCAGGGAGCTTACCCAGTCAAGAGAACAGTATGTGCTGGATTATTCAAGAAAAGAAGTAAGAGACTATGTATATTCTCTTATGAACGATATACTTAACAGCGCAAACATCGAGTACATCAAGTGGGATATGAACAGGCAGATAACCGAACCTGGGTCTCTGGCGCTGCCGAAAGAAAGACAGCGTGAGATCTGGCACAGATATGTGCTGGGAGTCTATGATATGATGGAACGTCTCACCACGGAACACCCCGATATTCTGCTGGAAAACTGCTCAGGCGGCGGCGCAAGGTTCGATCCGGGTATGCTTTACTACAGCCCCCAGATCTGGACTTCCGACGACACCGACGCCATCGAGCGGTTGAAGATACAGCACGGCACTTCACTGTGCTATCCCTGCTCCGCCATGGGAGCGCACGTTTCTGACTGCCCAAACCACACGGTGGGAAGGTCCACCCCGTTCACCACAAGAGGTCATGTGGCAATGGTGGGTACTTTCGGGTATGAGCTGGACGTTACCCGTATCTCCCGGGAGGACAGAGACGCTATCCCAAGGCAGATAGAGGAGTTCAACAAGTACAACGCCTTAGTCCGCACCGGCGACCATTACCGCATAGGCAACACTTTTGAGAACATAGAGTGGGACGCCTGGATATTCGTTGCCAAGGACAAGAGCGAAGCTTTGTTTGAATATGTTCAGGTGCTTGCCAAGCCGAATTACCGCTCCAGACGGGTAAAGCTGAAAGGTCTCGACCCGAACGGATACTACTATGAGGAGTCCCGCCCTGACAGGAAGATCTCCGGTGCTGCCCTTATGAACGCAGGCATAAATATTTCCAAGGAGATGGGCTGCGAGCTTTACGGAGACTACCGTTCGGCGATACTGCATTTTATAAAAGCATAAGATAACATTACAAAAGGAGGATAAACGTGAAATTAAGGAGATTTTTAGCCGTGAGCTGCGCTGCGGCAATGGCGGTCTGTGCATTTTCAGGCTGCAAAAGCGACGGCAAAGACGGCAGCTCAGGCGGAAATGACAGTTCCGGCGAAAAGACTGATTATTACAACGGCGCAAGGGTCGATACCGGCTTCGAGTGGGGAAACGTTGAGATAGTGGGCGGTGGATTCGTTCCTGCCATCGTATACAACCCCGGAGAAGAAGGGCTGGTCTACGCCAGGACTGACATCGGCGGAGCTTACCGAATGAACAAGGAGACCGGCAGGTGGCAGTGCATTACCGACTTTGTAGGCGGCGACGACTGGAATTACATGGGAATAGAGAGCATTGCCGCCGACCCTGTAGAGCCGAACAGAGTCTACATTGCAGCCGGTACTTACACCAATCAGGGCAACGGAGCGATATTCTGTTCTGACGATTACGGCGACAACTGGGTAAAGGCGGAGCTTCCCACCCCCTGCGGAGGAAACGAAGTGGGCAGAGGCTGCGGCGAAAGGCTTATGGTAGACCCCAACGACAACAAGGTGCTTTACTTTGCCTCCAGAATGGGCGGACTGTTCAGGTCGGAGGACTACGGCAGGAGCTGGAGCAATGTGGAAAGCTTCCCGGTGACCGGCGGTTATGTAGAGGACGGTTTCAACATCGGTCTGACCTGGGTAGCGTTTGACAAGAGCAGTTCCGAGAAAGGCAGCGCAACAAAGACCATCTTTGTAGGTGCGGCAAGAGGGGAGAGCAAGGAAGTCATCTACCGTTCGGACGACGCCGGCGAAAGCTGGACTCCACTGCCGGAGAACAGTTTTGAGGGGGTAAACGCCAGGACGTTCCTGAAGCCGATACAGGGAAAAGTTTCTTCTGACGGATATTTATACGTTACCTTTTCAAACAATGTAGGGCCGAACAATGTGACCAAGGGGTTTGTACAGAAGTACAGCATTGCAGACAACAGCTGGACTGACATAACTCCGAACATAGCCAATCACTCAGGGTTCGGCTACAGCGGACTTGCTCTTTCGGAGACAGACCCCCAGACCATAGTAGTCACAACGCTTTGTCTGTGGGCGAAAGTAGACAACGTGCTTGTTTCAAGAGACGGCGGAGCGACGTGGGACGGTTTCTGGGATCCGGAGACTGACGAAGACCAGTATCAGCTGGACATTGAGGATTCCAAGTGGCTGGACTGGCACGGTCAGTTAAAGCTGGGCTGGTGGATGACGGGAGTTGCCATGGATCCGTTTGACCCGGACGAGATCATGTACGGCACAGGAGCGACTATTTTCGGCACGACCAATCTAAGCAAGCTGGGAAGCGGCGAAAAGGTGAACATCACGGTAATGTGCGAAGGTCTGGAGGAAACGGCGGTATTCGATCTTGTTTCTCCCACAGACAAGCAGGAGGGCGCTCCCGACCTATACTCCATCATGGCGGACATATACGGTTTCTGTCATCAGGACGCAACGGTTGCGCCTGAGGAGCATTTCGGAGATTTTGCTTCCACCTCTATCGACTGCGGAATGGAGAATTA
>CANRLY010000200.1 GCA_947631585.1 uncultured Clostridia bacterium | reverse complement strand
CCACTCTTGACTACGAACGCCGCTGCAATCCATATTTGTTTTAGACGGATACAAGCAGGAGAAGTAAATGATTCTGATTTTTAAAGGACAACAGTTCAAATATGAGATAGAAGCGGTAGTAAAGCTGTTTTTCCCGGTGGTGCATTTTGATTTTATCTATGACGGCGAATTGTCAGATGCTGACGGGGACTTCTGTTTTTCCTGCCGGAAGCAAAACGGCGGCATTACGGAACTTTCGGTGGAATGTCGGGTAGGGGACAGAATGGAAGCGGACAGCGGTTTTCTTGAAGGGACAGCCGATGACGGACAATGCGAACTGAAACTTTGCGCTCTTATCTTCGGCTGCCTGTCAAAGATGACCGGCAAGACTCCGGCTTGGGGCATACTGACGGGAGTCAGACCGGTCAAGCGGATAAACGCAATGCTGGCGCAGGGCTGCTCCGAAAGTGAGATATACGAGATCCTGAAAAGGGATCTTTTGTGTTCTGACGGAAAGATACGGCTTGCCTGTGAAACTGCCGCTACCCAGAAAGAGATAATAAAGCATACGGGCAGGGAAAATTTCAGTCTGTATGTTTCAATACCGTTTTGCCCAAGCAGGTGCGCATACTGCTCCTTTGTCTCTCAGGAAGTGGAGCGTTCGCTGGGGCTGATACCTACATATGTTTCCAAACTGTGCAGGGAGATAGAAAGAACAGGCGAAATTGCGGCTGAACTGGGACTGAAATTGCAGTCGGTGTACTTCGGCGGAGGAACTCCCACCGCTATTGACGCCGTTTATCTTAAAACGCTTATGCAGGCGGTGGAGCGGTCGTTTGACTGTTCCTCAGTGAAAGAATACACCGTCGAAGCCGGACGAGCCGACACCATCACCGAGGAAAAACTTCAGGTCATCAAGGAAATGGGTGCAGACCGCATTTCGATAAATCCGCAGACCCTGAATGACAGCGTGCTAAAAGCCATCGGCAGAAAACATACGGCGGAGGAGTTTTTTGAAAAATACCGGATTGCGAAGAAAGTAGGGTTCAGGTGCATAAATACCGATATCATCGCAGGGCTTCCCACCGATACGCCGGAGAGTTTTGCTGCGACCATTGACGGGATAATGGGGCTTTCCCCTGAAAATATAACGGTGCATACGCTTTCTGTAAAGAGGACTTCAAACATAAATTCCAAAGACGGAGAGGGGATAAAGGCTGCGGAGGGTCACGCTGCCGGAATGACCGAGCTGTCGTCTGTAAAGCTGAGAGAAAAAGGCTACCGCCCGTATTATCTTTACAGGCAGAAGAACATGGTGGACAATCTGGAAAACGTGGGCTGGTCTCTGCCAGGATATGAGAGCCTGTACAACGTTGTCATCATGGAGGAGATACAGACCATACTTGCGGTGGGGGCAGGGGCTTCCACAAAGCTGGTAGACTCAGAAAACGGCAGGCTTGAGCGTATATACAACAGAAAACTGCCGCTTGAATATATCAGGAATTTTGACAGTGAATTGGAAAAGAAGAAAGACATAGAAAGGTTTTGCCGCCAGTGAAAAAGAATGATATCATAACCGTTGAGATAACCGGCATCACAAATTCAGGCAGCGGAGTCGGCAGATATGAGGGAATGGCGGTCTTTGTGCCGCATACCGCTGTCGGGGACGTTGTTGAGTGCAGAGTAGAAAAGGTCAAGGCAGCTTATGCCTACGCAAGGACAGTGAATATGCTTACTGCGGCAAACAGCAGGATAACGCCTGATTGCAAGGCTTTCGGCAGGTGCGGAGGCTGTGCGTTCAGGCATTTCAGTTATGATGAGGAACTTTCAGCCAAACAAAAGTTCGTGGAGGACGCTTTCAGGAGGATAGGCGGACTAGAGCCTGAGTTTGAACAGATCATCGGCGGCAAGACTGAGCGTTACCGCAACAAAGGGCAGTTTCCCATTGCAGAGGCGGAGGGAGAGCCTTTTTGCGGATTTTATGCGCCAAGAAGTCACAGAGTCGTCAGGGTGGAAGATTGCAGGCTTCAGCCGGAAGTTTTTTCTGCCATAATCAAAAAAACGCTTGAATATATAAAAACAAGCGGACTTTCAGTTTATAATGAAATTACCGGGAAAGGACTGCTGCGGCATATTTACCTGCGCCGTGGGGAACACACAGGAGAGGTAATGCTCTGTCTGGTGGCAGCAAAGGATATTTCCAGCCGCCTGGACGATTTTTGCAGCATGATGACAAGTTCGTTTCCTGAGATAAAAAGCATAGTTCTGAACATAAATCCCGACCGCACAAATGTTATTTTGGGAAGCAGGTGTGTTACCGTTTTCGGAAGCGGAAGCATTACCGATATCATGTGCGGCAATCGTATCAGGATATCGCCGCTGTCTTTTTATCAGGTGAACACCCTGCAAGCGGAAAAGCTTTACGCCAAAGCCATAGAATATTCCGCTGCTAAAAGCGGAGACGTGGTCGCCGATCTTTACTGCGGCGCAGGAACTATCGGGCTTGCCGTTGCAAGGGCGGCAGCTGGAGTAAAAGTGGTAGGCGTCGAGATAGTAGAGCAGGCGGTGGAAAACGCCCGTGAGAATGTGCGTCTGAACGGTATCGGCAATGCGGAATTTTACTGCGGCGATGCAGGAGAGGTGTTTTATCAGCTGAGGGAAAAGGGGTGCGCTCCCGATGTGATAGTGGTCGATCCGCCGAGAAAAGGCTGCTCAGAGCAAGTCATCGATGTGATAGCAGGGGCTGCTCCCAAGAGGATAGTAATGGTGTCCTGCGATCCGGCAACTGCCGCAAGGGATTCAAAGCGGCTTTCGGAACTGGGATATAAGGCGGAAAAAGTCTGCCCGGTGGATATGTTCCCTCGCACCAGCCATGTGGAGTGCGTGGTATTGATGTCAAGGACATCTTGTATATAGTTATTACGTGCTGCACAATATATTGTATTTTTAGACAA
>CANRLY010000199.1 GCA_947631585.1 uncultured Clostridia bacterium | reverse complement strand
TCCGAAGCAGCCGACTATTCCCAGCCATGCACCGGCGGCGGTAAGGTCTTTAAAATTCATTCCCACCGAAGCCAACTGGGAAAACGCCGGAGCAAGCAGAGCCGCCTTGCCCAGTCCCAGCACGAACCGGCTGATACCGTCGTTGATATCCGACCAGTCCACCCGTCTGGTGCGGAGCTGGTCTCTCATTTCGTCATACCTGACCAGCGGTCCTGCGAACATAAGGTGGAAGTCCATCATATAAGTAAGTATACAGAAGGGGTTTTTCTCAGGTTTTGAGCGTTTGCGGAACACGTCCAGCACATAGCTCATTCCCCTGAAAGCGTAAAATCCCACGCCGATGGGGATAAGTTTTTCTGAGAAAGAGAGAAATTCCAGCTTGCCGAAGATATTGCCTTTATCGAAAAGCCAGTTGCGGCTGAACACCACGAACACTGCCAGGTTCATCAGCAGGTCGGCGGCGGCGGAAATTATCCTGAGCGGTTTGTTTTCCGAAGCCGCACCCAGTCCGAAAAGGTAGTCGGCGAAAGCGGTGGCGAACAGCAGCAGTATCAAAGCCGGTCGTCCCCAGCTGAAAAACACTGCCGACGCCAATATCAGCACCAGATTTTTATACTCTGCGCTTCTGTCGAACAAACTTATGACAGTTACTATCGGAAGAAACGCAAAAACAAAAATTAGATCTGTGAATAACAAGTCGGTTGCTCCTTAAAATATTTATATTTGCTGAAAAGGTTTTTTACTTTACGCACTAATTTAAAAGAGTAGACAATAGAAAAAGAGGGTATTCAGCAATATCATTTTATCACATTTCACAAAAATGTGCAATAGAAATTATGAATTAAATGAAATTTTAGCTGAAAAGCAAAAAATATATTGAAAAAATTTTTATATGTGTTATAATAGACATAGATGGCAGTCTCCGCCCGATCAAAGGTAAAATTTTCCTTTGGCGGTTTCGGGGGGTGCGGCTCCGGGGGCAACTCTAGGGGCATGGCTCGTGGGCAACTTCGGGGCGTGGCTCTAGGAGGCGGCTCGTGGGCAACTTCGGGGCGTGGCTCTAGGAGGCGGCTCGTGGGCAGCTTCGGTGGTGCGACTCTGGGGGGGTGCGGCTTTGTGAAGTTCAGGGCGGCAGTTCTCGGACAGACCGGTAGCGGCTTCAGGCGTGGGTCGTGTAGACCTAGTGCGGCTTGGCGGCTTCGGGCGTGGACTTGGAGAGCTGGGCGGCTTGTCGGCTTCGGGTTTGGTTCTTGGAGACCTGGGCGGCTTGGGGGCAACTCTGAGGCTGCGGAAATTCAGTTGCGGTTTTCCGATGCGGCGGAATAGGCGGAATTGGCGAAATATACTTCTTTGCTTATATTGCGCTGCTGCGGTTGGCATATACTTATGAAAGAGGTGAAAGTTAATGGCGGGAATTTTTATCACAGGGGCAAGCGGAATGATCGGTATGTATCTGACTTCCAGTCTGCTCCAGAAAAACCATCACGTCATTGCGGTCGATTCAAAGCCTAACGATTTTGTAGGAAAAGATCCCAACTACACTTTTCTTCAGTGTGACATCACTGACAAAAATGCGGTGACAGATCTGTTTTACAAATATCAGAACGATGTTCAGACGCTGGTACATCTTGCCTGTTCGGTAGACAACGACATAGACGCTTATGTTACCGATGATGAGTTAAAGAAGAGCAAGGCTTGCGACAAATTTATTTACGATTCAGCTATAAACGCCAGAGTAAGGAACATAATCCTGCTCAGTACCACTCAGGTATACGGCAATCCCAAGGGCAGAGAGCCTATCAGGGAGACGGCGGACACCAAGGGCAATTCCAACTATGTGGACATGAAGCTCAATTCAGAAAAAGCGCTGTTAAAGGCGGTCAAAAAGACGGCGGTAGTTCCTGTTATAGCCAGGGTAGCGCCGGTATACACTTCTGAGTACACCCAGAATCTCCGTGACAAGGTATACGACCCCAAGGAGGACATTGCGTTTATTTACAAAGACGGAGAATACGGTTTTTCATTCTGCTGCGTATTCAATCTTATAGATTTCATAAATGGTATAATCAACATTCCCCAGGGAAGGTACGATGGAGTTTACAACGTTGCCGACACCCGTCAGATCACGGCGAAAGAGATAATCGACCACGAGCGTGACCATCACAGGATAGGTGCGGTTATCCAGAGGAGCATGACCGGCGACACCATCAAGAGTATAGTTCCTCTTGGAAAGAACAGGCAGAAGTACGATTATCGGTATTTTGACCCGGCTACCATCTACTCCAACTGGAACATAGACAACACCAAGGCGCAGAGGATATCTACATTCAGGTGGAGCTTGAAAAACACCAAGTAAAACACAAAAAGACCCCGAAACTGTCGGGGTCTTTATTATTTTGCTGAAAATTTTATATGATGTAATTTCCGCCGTGGGATTTGGCGGCGTTGTCGATAATATCCTGGATCGTGATGCTGTCCACCACCTGCTTTATCGCTGAATCAAGCTTTTCCCAGATAAAAAGCGTGGGGCAGGACTCCGCCCTTTCGCATTGGTTGGTCTCGTCCTCAAGGCAGACCACCGGAGCAAGACTGCCTTCGGTGAGCCGCAGTATCATTCCCACCGTGTAGTGGGACGGCGAAAATGCCAGCCTGTAGCCGCCCTGCGCCCCTCTGGAGCTTTTTACATAGCCTGCACGGTTGAGAAGTATCACTATCTGTTCGAGATATTTTATGCTAATATTCTGACGCCTGGCGATATCTTTAAGCGGGATAGCCGAACCGTTGTCGTTTACCGCCATGTCGTACATCATTCTCAGCGCATAACGCCCTTTTGTGGAGATCTTCATATTTCAGGACTCCTGTCTTTTCTTTTTACAGTTCTGTAAATTTATAATGCAGGGACTTTAAAGTTCCGCAATGTCTTATTAAATTATAACTCTTTTTTTATTAAA
>CANRLY010000198.1 GCA_947631585.1 uncultured Clostridia bacterium | reverse complement strand
ATCTCGTCTGCCATGGGCTGTTCCTGCGGCCCGATATTTGTGTCAAAAACGTTGTCATAGCCGCCGTTTATCGCAAGCAGCAGAAGTTTCGGAAGATTGAACCTTGCACCGAAAAACTGCATCTGCCTGCCGATCTTCATAGCGGAAACGCAGCAGGCGATTCCGTAATCGTCCCCATAGAGCGGTCTCATCAGGTCGTCGTTTTCGTACTGGATAGAGTCGGTGTCAACTGATACCTTGGCGCAGAACTTCTTGAAAGCCTCCGGCAGCTGCTGAGACCAAAGCACCGTCAGGTTTGGTTCGGGAGCGGGACCCAGGTCGTAGAGGGTGTTCAGCATACGGAAAGATGTCTTTGAGACCAGCGTTCTGCCGTCCTCAGCCATTCCGCCAACACTTTCGGTTATCCACATCGGGTCTCCGCCGAAAAGCTCGTTGTATTCCGGGGTGCGCAGGTGGCGTGCCATTCTCAGTTTCATGACCAGATCGTCTATGAGTTCCTGAGCGCCGGTCTCGTCCAGGACGCCGTTTTTCATATCCCTTTCGATATAGATGTCAAAAAAAGTTGATGTTCTGCCAAAAGACATAGCTGCGCCGTTTTGCTCTTTGTTTGCCGCAAGGTAAGCGAAGTAAGTCCACTGGATAGCTTCTCTGGCGTTTGCCGCCGGCATAGAAATGTCAAAGCCGTAGCTTGCAGCCATTTCTTTCAGTTTTTTCAGGAAAGTTATCTGCTGGAAAAGTTCCTCGCTGAGTCTGATATTGTCAACGTCCATAAGCTGACCGCCAATGCGTTTCTTGTCGGCGGTCTTTTCCTCGATGAGCCTGTCTATACCGTAGAGAGCCACCCGTCTGTAGTCGCCGATTATCCGTCCCCGACCGTAAGCGTCCGGCAGGCCGGTTATAACGCCGCAGTGTCTGGCGGCTTTCATTTCATCTGTATAAACTCTGAACACGCCGTCGTTGTGGGTAGTTCTGTAGGTAAAGTATTCTTCTATCTGTTCCCCCAGTTTTCTGCCGTAGGCTTCGCAGGCGGACCTTGCCATTCTTATGCCGCCGAAGGGGTTGACTCCTCTTTTCAGGGGAGAATCAGTTTGAAGCCCGACTATCAGTTCCTTATCCTTATCCAGATATCCGGGGGCGTAGTTGCAGAGCGAAGACACGGTGGAGGTATCTATATCCAGCACGCCGCCGTTTTCGGCTTCCTGCCTGAGCAGGTCATTTAGCTTATCCATAAGTTCGCCGGTCCTTTTGGTAGGTCCGGAGAGGAAGCTGCCGTCCCCCTCGTAAGGGGTATAGTTATCCATAATAAAGCTGCGGACGTCTATGCTGTTTTTCCATACATCGCCTTTAAAGCCAATCCACTGTGCGTGTTCCATAATATCAGTATCCTTTCAAAGAAAATAAAAAAGGGCAGTCCTGAAAAAGGCTGCCCAGACGGTCGGCTGTTTGTATGCGCCGCACTGTGTAAGCTCACATTTCCGTCAGCGGCGCAGGGTATTTAAGTTAATTAAGTTAATGCTTGATGAGTTTTGAAAACTCCAGAGCCTTGCCGATATCCCCATCGACTTTAAGTTTGCCCAGTGTGAAAGCTGCAACAGGGTCAAGTTTGCCGTCGATAAGTTTAACAAAGTTATCGGAAGTCATTGTTATAGCGCAGTGGCGGTCGTTGTACTCATAGGGTTCGACGTTGACCTTGCCGTTTTTGACTTCAACGTAGAAAACGCCGCCGTCGTCGCCCTTGATATTGACCTGCACTGCCAGAAAATCGGTTTTCGAGGGGTCTATTTCGTCCCTCATACTTCTTACCTTTTCCAAAAGATCGTTAAATTTCACGAAGATCCCTCCTTAGCTTTATAGCTAAAGATAGTTTACCATTATAAATATTAAAAAACAATGACAACTTCTGAGAATTTTATGAATTTACAGGCAGGAAGTTTCAGATACAGTGTTTGACTCTGTCGTTGACCTCAGCCCTCTTAGCGTTATTGAAGCGGTCAAGAGTACCCACCAGGTATCCGGTGATACGGCGTATCCGCTGGAAAGGCATCTCAGAAAAATGGTATTCAAGGTCAACGAATTCGCCGTCTATGCCGATAGTCATTTCATCAATGATCTTACCGGCATGGGTCTCACGGCCGTGAGCGAGGTAAGCCTCTATCTCCTCATAGGGCAGTTCGCCGTTAGTAACGGTAACTTTTGCCGGCACCCAAACGCCGGGAGCAGCCTCATATTTAACTACAGTCTCTGAATAAGTTTTTGTTTCTGTCATTTTAAACGCCTCCTGATCTTGTTTTACAGTCGCAAATCAAATCTGCATCTTGCGGTGTAATTCGTATTATAGCACAACATATAGTATATGTCAACAGTTTTTCAAAAAATTTTGCAAAAAAAATTTCCCGGCAGGATATGTTCTGTCAGGAAGAGCGGTCTCTGCTGTTCCGTGGTGCGGGGCGCAGCCCCGCCCGGCGAAGCCGGGTGGAACCAAAGCCGGCGAAGCCGGCTTTGGGCAGCCGCTGCGGCGGCTGCGGCTGCGCCCCGTATGTCCGGCTATCCACTGCTATACCCTCCAGTCTATGGGAGGGACGCCGTTTTGTTCAAGAAAAGCATTTGCCTTGGAAAAATGCCTGCACCCGAAAAACCCGTTGTAAGCCGAAAGGGGACTGGGGTGCGCAGCGGTAAGTATCAGATGTATGGGGTTTGTCACTAACTGCGCCTTGGCTTTGGCGTTTGCGCCCCATAATAGGAATACTAACGGCTCTGCCCTCATGTTCAGCAGAGAGATGACACGGTCGGTCAGTATCTCCCAGCCTGCGCCCCGGTGGGAATTTGCCTGCCCTTGCCGAACGGTCAGCACAGTGTTCAGCAGCAAGACCCCCTGCTCCGCCCAGTGTGAAAGATCGCCGTGCTGCGCCGGAGGTATGCCAAGATCGCTTTCCAACTCAGCGTATATGTTCCGTAAGGACGGCGGTATGGCGACTCCCTTTTTTACCGAAAAGCAAAACCCGTGCGCCTGCCCCGGCTCGTGGTAGGGGT
>CANRLY010000197.1 GCA_947631585.1 uncultured Clostridia bacterium | reverse complement strand
CCAGGTCGTAGGCGCGCTCCACCTGGGTCGGGCTGTTTTCCGCGGACACCATGATCACGGGCATATTCTCGATCCAGTTGTTGTGGTTCATGATATTGAGCACTTCGAAGCCGTCCATCTTCGGCATCACAATATCGAGAAGCACCAGGGCGATGTTAGTGGTCTTCATCATGATCTGCACGGCTTCCTGGCCGTCCGCCGCTTCCAGTATCTCGTCTATGTTCTCTACGCCCTCGGAATTTTCTATCTTCGCAATTATCCTTGGGTTGTACCAGCCCAGACTTTTTGTGAATTTTCTCAGATAGTTTATGTCTGCGGCAGTCCGTACAAAGGAAGCCGCAATGAAGTCAAACCCCATCTTTGCGCCGAATTCCAGATCGTTCATGTCAGAGTCGCTTATGTACGGCATGGACAGCTTCGCACCGGGAACGTTTATCCCCTTGTTGTTTGAAAGAACACCTCCGTGTACCACCCTGCATACCACGTCCGTGCCGGTGATCTTTTCAGCGGCAAGCTCGATAACTCCGTCGTTTATAAGTATCTGCGCACCTACCGATATGTCCTTGGGGAAGTTCTTGAATGTCACCGAACATATCTCGCTTGTGCCTTCCACCTCGTTGATGGTCAGCGTGAACATTTCGCCGTCATGGATCTCCACCGGCTTGTCGTCCTTGAACTTTTTCAGCCTTATCTCAGGACCTTTCGTGTCAAGCAGGGTAGCTATGGGCAGGGAAAGTTCCTCCCTGAGCCTTATTATCTGCTCGAACCGTTTCTTGTGGGTCTCGTGATCTCCGTGAGAAAAATTAAAACGTGCAACATTCATTCCGGCTTTCATCAGCTGACGCATAACGTCGTCATTGTCTGTGGACGGACCAATGGTGCAGACGATCTTTGTTTTGCGCATTGAATTGACCTCCTTTTTGCTTTTCTAACTATATTATAATAAATTTTTGCCTGTTCGTCAATAGCAGTATAGAGCAGAACACAAGCAGGTTTTTTGCTTCTTGCTTTTTGCCGGCTGCGAATTTCACCTTATCAGGTAAAAGATAACAAAAAATTTCCGGCGTGAAGTTTAAATTTGTGAATAAAATACCTTGACATAATGAAACAATAGTGGTATACTTTAATACATAAAAGCTTTAAAGTATAAAATCACGAAAGGAAAGATATCAATGGTAATTTTGCTTAAAAACACAGCGTCGGAAGAAAATATAAAACATCTGGTGGAAGAGCTGGAGAAAAAGGGGCTGTCCGCAAACTATAGCAAAGGCTCGACTTCGGCAGTGGTGGGAATAATCGGCGATACCACCAAGCTTGACCTTGACGACCTGGAGAAACTGCCGTATGTGGATAGGGTCAGAAGAGTCTCTGAACCGTATAAGGCTGCAAACAGAAAAATGCACCCGGAAGATACTATCGTTAAGATAAACGACCAGGTCTCTGTCGGGGAAGGCTCGTTTAAGGTGATAGCAGGTCCTTGTTCGGTGGAAAGCGAAGAACAGATGATCGAAGTGGCAAAAAGAGTCAAAGCCGCCGGCGCAACACTGCTGAGAGGCGGAGCGTTCAAACCGAGAACTTCCCCTTACTCTTTCCAGGGGCTGGAAGCCGAGGGACTGCGACTTCTGCTGGAAGCTAAAAAGGAGACCGGACTGCCGGTCGTTACCGAGATCATGAATATCAACCACCTGGACCTTTTCGCCGATGTGGACCTGATACAGGTGGGCGCAAGAAATATGCAGAACTTCGACCTGCTTAAAGTTCTGGGCAGAAGCAATAAACCTGTGCTGCTTAAAAGAGGTCTTGCCAATACCGTTGAGGAATGGCTCATGTCCGCTGAGTATATCATGGCAGGCGGAAATAAAAACGTTATCCTCTGCGAAAGAGGTATAAGGACTTTTGAGACCTATACCAGAAATACCCTGGATATCTCTGCTGTGCCGGTGCTTAAAAAACTTACCCACCTGCCGGTGATAGTAGACCCCAGCCACGCTACCGGCATGAGCTGGCTGGTACCTCAGCTTGCTAAAACGGTAGTTGCCGCCGGTGCGGACGGACTTATGGTGGAAGTGCATAACGACCCTCCCAAAGCTCTCTGCGATGGGGCGCAGTCTCTTGACCCCGACCAGTTCGACAGCATGATGGCGGATATAAAACGCAGAGTTGAATTTGAAAATAAATCCCTCTGATTTGGGGAATTTTGCGGCAAAAAAATGTTTTCACCTACTTGACTTTTTCACACCAAGTGGTATAATGTAATCAATAAATATTGTTTACAAAAAGTTTTTGATTTTATGAATTTTTAAAAGGGTGATGAACATGAAAAAACGATCGGCGCTTACTCCTGTGCTTTCCGTCGTGCTGTCTCTGCTGATACTTGCTGCAGGTCTTATCGCAGGCATAAAAGGCGGAACTTTCAGTAAGGATAAAGATGAGACCTCCGATAAGTCGTCCGGAAGATTTGAGTTCGAGGGTCTTAACGATACGTTTGCGTTTGCTTCCGCTTCAATGGAAAAAATAAACGGTATTTTCAGCGGCAGCGCAAATGTGGGAAATTTCTCAAAACTGACCTTCACTCCCGACCAGTCGCTTCTTAATGAAATGGACGGAAGCGAAGCCGCAGGGCTGAAGTCCGTCTCCGTTTCCTCTGACGTTAAGGTAAAAGGGGAGTCGTCAGCGGCGGATATCTGCCTTGACTACGACGGCGAACGCCTTGTCACCCTGAATACAGTTTATAGCGATAATACCGCATATTTCCGTGTGCCTGAACTTAACGAGGCTTATGTTAAGGGAAATGTGGAACAGCTCATTACAGAGGAGATAGGAAATTACGGCGAAGAAATCGAGATACCTGAGGAAGTCCAGAACGCTCTCAACGCTTTTGACGGCGAAAAATGCAGCCGGCTACTTAACGACTTCCTGGATATTGTCCGTGACGGTCTGCCTGAGGGCAAAAACAGCGGCGAGACCTCCGGCAAGATAAACGGTATCTCCTATAAGTATGACGTGGTAACGGTGGAAGTCACCGAGGAAGATGTTCGCAATATA
>CANRLY010000196.1 GCA_947631585.1 uncultured Clostridia bacterium | reverse complement strand
CCTTATATCGAAGATTATGTCCTGACCTACCACCGTCATGATCTTTGACCTGACAGTTGAGAACACCACCGAAACTACAATGCTCAGAGCCAGCAGCAAACTGAGTATGACCAGCTGTGCAATATCCTTGTGCGGAATGGACACGTCCAGAGCGTACTGTGTAATGACCGGTCCGAACAGCCCCGACACCGCCGCCAGCGCAGACAGTATCAGCGAAGCGATCATTTTGCCCTTGTACTTCTTGATGTACACCATCGACCTTTTCAGATGGGAGAAGTCAAAAGGCGTTTCCAGCACCTCGTCAATATCATACTTGTTCCTAGCCAACTTCACCCACCTCCTTTGCCTGGGCAAAGCCCTCGTTCTGAAGATCGAATACCTCTCTGTAGTAACCGCCCTTTTCCAGCAGCTGCTGATGAGTTCCCATTTCGGTTATCCTGCCGTCCCGAAGAATTATTATCTTGTCGGCGTCCTTTGTGGAAGATATCCTCTGGGCGATTATTATTTTTGTGCAGTCAAAATCCAGCGAACGCAGACTGTCCTGTATGTGCTTTTCGGTCTCCATGTCAACGGCGGAAGTGGTGTCGTCCAGAATGAGTATGGACGGCTTTATCGCCAGCGCCCTTGCCAGAGATATCCTTTGCTTCTGACCTCCTGAAAGACCTACTCCACGCTCTCCGATTATGGTGTTGTAACCCTCCGGCATATCGTTTATGAAGTCGGCTGCCGCAGCAAGTTCCGCACACTTGCCAACTTCCTCCTCCGGCATATCCGAATCCCCGTAAGCGATGTTTCCGTCCACCGTATCCGAATAAAGCAGCACGTCCTGAGTCGCCATGCCTATATTTGAACGCAAGTGCCTGAGTTTTCTTTTTCTCACGTCCACTCCGTCCACCAGCACTGTTCCGCTGCTCACGTCGTAAAACCTTGGTATCAGATTTATGAGCGTGGTCTTTCCGCCGCCGGTATCTCCCATCACAGCCACCGTTTCTCCCGGCTCTACCGTGAAGCTTATATCGTGCAGCACCTCTTTGTCTCCGTATTTGAAAGACACGTTTTTAAACTCTATCTTTCCGTTCAGCCTGCCCTCTCCGCCAACTGCGTCGTCCCTGTCAACGATAAGAGGCTTTGCGTAGTATACCTCGATTATCTTCGTTGCGGAAGCCATGAACCTCTGCAAATCGTTGATGACCATTCCAAACTGCCTCATGGGGTTTGAAAGCGTCCAGATAAGCCCTGAGAAAGCAATGTACTCTCCCATGCTCAGCATACCTTTTATAAGGAACAGTCCTCCTGCCAGCACCATCACCACCTGAAGCGAATCCGCCAGCCCGTTTATGTAAGGGAAGAACTTCAGCCACATCAGCGAAGCCCTCTTGTTTGCGGTGGAGTAGTTCAGGTTCTTTTCCTGAAACTTCTCTATCTCGTATTCCTCTCTTGCAAACGCCTTTACCACCCGGTTGCCCGAAATGTTCTCCTGTGCGGCGGTGTTCATCAGCGACAGCCTTTCTCTCAGATCCACATACATAGGACCTACCAGCCTTTTGAACACCAGTGTGAACACAAATATCAGCGGCGTCAGCACCAGCAGACAGAGAGCCATTTTCCAGTTGACTATCAGAAAATAAATAGTCGTTGCCGAAAACAGGAAAATACATTCGATTATCGACTTGATTATCCATGAAAGGCAGTGTCTTACCATATCCAGGTCTCCGGTCAGCCTGGTCATCAGGTCGCCGGTGCGGTTCTTGTCGTAATACTCCATGTCCTGAGACTGCACCGACTGGTACAGTTTGTTTCTCACCTTGTAGACCATTCCCTGGGAAGAATACTCGTAGAACATATTGGCAGCGTACTGCATCACCGTTCTTATAAAGGTAGTCCCCACCATCAGCGCCAGCAGCCAGATAAGGGTGTCCTTGTGGTACTTCAGGTTTGAAAGGGCGTTTTTGCCGGAAATGAAATCATCGACTATCTGCTGTGAAAACACAGGCGTAGTCAGATACATAGCCTGTATGCAGACGGTCATGAGCATTGCGACGATGTACATTGTCCTATAGCCTTTAAGATTAGCCCAGATCCACTTCAACTGAAACATGGCTCTTCCTCCTTCTTAAAATGTAAAGTATAAGCAAACGCCCTCCGGCATTTGCATTTATATAAGATTACTCCCATTGAAAGCAGTTGTCAAGGGCTTTTTAAATTTTTCAGATTAAAAATATATTCATTTAACTTTTTTGCTGCCGCTTCTGCATTTATAAGATAGAAATTTGAAACTGTATAAAAATATGAAACTTGCAAAACCTTAAATTTTAGTTAAAAATCCGCTCCGCCCTTGTAATTGTGAATAATGTGTGTTATGCTTAAATTATAGTATGGCAAGGGCTGACAACGACGTATTGGCGGAAATATGCCTGCAAAAACCGACTTGTGTTCGGCTCTTCAATGCTATAGTATTTTAGGGGGACTGACAATGATAAGCAAAACAGACCTGAGCGGAGAATGGCTGCTCTGCCTTGACGGACAGGCTGCCCTTTCCCACGACCAGCTGGAATATAACGACAGCATTATTCTGCCGTCCACAACGTCTTTTTCAAGAAAAGGCGCTGCAAATACCGCCTGCGAAGCCGGTTTTCTCACCGATGAGTATAAATTTGAGGGGAACGCTTGGTTCTCAAAGACGTTTTCTTTCAAAAAAACTCCCGGCAGCTGCCGGCTTTTTCTTGAAAGGACCCGTATCACTACCGTTTATGTGAACGGCAAAAACGCCGGCAGTCAGGACAGCCTGATAGCTCCTCATATCTATGAAGTGGGCGACCTGCTGAAAGACGGCGAGAATACTGTGGAGATCCACGTTTCAAACATCGGCTATAAGACCGCAGGCGGCCATATGACCTCTCAGGATACCCAGACCAACTGGAACGGCATCGTCGGTGAGATATCTCTGCGCTGCTTCAGGGAAACTTACGCCTCAGACCTGAAAGTCAGCTCCGATATTGAAAACACCGCTTTCAGGATATCCGCCGATATCTGCGGTCAGCCGGAAGGCAGCGTTTCGGTCAGAATAGAAGGTATTCACGGCAACGAC
>CANRLY010000195.1 GCA_947631585.1 uncultured Clostridia bacterium | reverse complement strand
TCCACTAACAGAAGAATTTCAGAATTTTCTTTTCGTGAAAAGAAAATCGTTGCCACGATTTATGGCAACGATGAAATTCTTCATGCTAACGCTTGCGTTAGCATTGATTGCAGAAGCAAGCATTCTGGTGGAGCTAAGGGGATTCGAACCCCTGGCCTGTTACATGCGAAGCAACCGCTCTACCAACTGAGCTATAACCCCACGTCTGAAATACAAACAATGCTGCTCGTATCATTCACTATAAGATTATACAACATATTTCATTCCACAAAGTAAACCTATTGTGTCGGAATTGTTAATTATAAATTAAACAGACCCGCTGCCCAGATCAATTTTATCTCCGGAAGTCGTTGAAAAGCGGCTGCCTTTTCTTTTATCAAAAGCTTTTCAGTTATAAAAAAGGAACGGCAAAAACACCGTTCCTGTTATTATTTTATCAATTTATCACTGCTGCAAGCCGGTCTTTTTGTGAAGCGCACGGAACTCGGCAGGCGAAAGCATTTCGTTCTTTTTGAACACTGCGCAGAAATAGCTACAGTCGTTATACCCCACTTTGGAAGCGATCTCGTTCACCGTAAGCTGTTCCTGGAGCAGCAGCGTCTTTGCCTCCTGGATACGCCTTCTTGCCAGGTACTCAAACGGCCGCAGATTGAAACATTCCTTGAACAGTCTGCACAAATACTGGGGAGACAGCCCGATTATCGCAGCCAGCTGTTTCAGTTCTATCTCCTGCATATAGTTGCGGTCGATGAAATCTATCACCGGCTGGAGCTGTTTGAGCTTATAGCTCTCATTTGGGGAATTTTGCAGATTCACATACCTGTTAAGGTCAAGCAGGAACTGATACAGCATCACCGAACACTGGTGTCCGCTGTAATAATACCCGGTTTTCAGCAGGTAGAGCATTTTTTTGAAAATAGCGTCCATCGCCGACAGGTTGGATATGGAAAACACCCTCCATGTTGGGAAAGACATAGTTTTCATAAGCTCAGGTATCTCCCTGCCGTCGTAGGTTATCCAGTGAGTCTCCCAGATCTCCTGGGTCGCAAAATACTCATGAGGGTAATCCTTGGGAAGATAAAATCCCATTCCCGGCTCTATAGTATATTCGTGACCGTCGATAAGGAGCTTTCCCTGCCCCCTTACGCAGTAGATCACCTGATAATATGGGAATCCCTCGTTTCTTGTAACATGCCATTCAGTATCTATCGAGCCTATGCCGATAACATACATTGGCAGCGTCACTTCGTCATTCAAGATAGGATATGAAAAATCGTGCATTATTCGATCATCTCTTTTTCCTTCATGAAAATAAAGTCATTTCGCCATATTTATGATAACAGATTATATTTATCAAGTCAACATTTCCTTTGACGAAACGCACAAGTTTTTTGCAACTTTCTGTTTTGAATTTGTAAGTTATTTATTAATTGATATTAATATTTTAATAAAGCACCTATTTGGTACAGTTTAAGCCAGCTCCGCCCAAAGGTCCATTTTCTCGTTGAGCTGTTCCTTTGCCTCCTGCAAGCTCAGGCATTTGCTGCTGAGAAGCAGGTGGTCGCCTGTCACTTCCGGAAGCGTTATCTCCAGTTCAAGCTGTGCTATCTGCCGCTCAAGAGACTCTATCTCTTCTTCCAGTTCCCTCACCTGCTGACGGCGTTTTGCAGCTTCGGCACGCTGCTCTCTGGTGCGGTGCTGAGTTTGTCCGGCGCCGTTGTTCTTTTTGGGAACATCAGCGGCAAGCTGCGCAGTTTCCGCATTTTTCTGTTCAAGATAAGCATCGAAGTTCCCCTTATAAGCGGTGGTCTTTCCGTCTTTTATCTCAACAATGCGGTCGGCTATGCGGTTAAGAAGATACCTGTCGTGGGAGACGAAAATTATAGTTCCGCCGAACTCCTCCAACGCCTGCTCCAGGACCTCCTTAGTATCCAGATCCAGATGGTTTGTAGGCTCGTCCAGCACAAGGACGTTACCTCTTCTCAGCATCATAAGAGCAAAGCAAAGTTTTGCCCTTTCTCCGCCGCTGATAACGCCTGTAGGTCTATAAACATTTTCTCCTGTGAGCAGCACGCTTGCCAGAGTTTTTCTTATCTGCTGTTCAGCAAGCAGAGGATACCGCTTTCTCACCTCGTCAAGGACGGGGCTGTTCGGGTCCAGGGTAGTGTTTTCCTGCTCAAAGTAGGATATCTTCACATTGTTTGCCCATTTTATCCTGCCTTTTTCGTGGGGAACAAGCCCTTGTATCAGCTTCAGGGCGGAAGTTTTTCCTGCGCCGTTTACGCCGATGATACCGACCTTTTCCCCTCTGCGGACAGACAGCCCGAAATCCTCCACAAGCAGTTTCCTTTTATCCCCCTCCCCAACTGCTATCTCACAGCCGGACACCTCCAGCACTTCTTTGGGAGGGTCGATATCGTACTCAAGCCTGATCTTAGGGGGTCTTTCAAAAAGCTGCGGCTTCTCCAGAATCTCCATTTTATCCAGCTGTTTTTGCCTGCTTTTAGCTCTTGCCGCCGTAGAAGCCCTTACCTTATTTTTTTCGATAAACTCCTCCAGCTTGGCTATTTCTTTTTGCTGCGCCTCGTATTCCCTGCTGCTGGTAAGGTCACGCAGTTCTTTTTGCCTGACATATTCGGTATAATTCCCCTTATAGCTGTAAAGCCTGCCGGCGGATATCTCCCAGATACGGCTGCAAAGTTTATCCAGAAAATACCTGTCGTGGGAGACTATGATGACTGCTCCCCGATACTTGCGCAGGTGATCTTCCAGCCACATCAGCGTTTGCAGGTCCAGATGGTTAGTAGGTTCATCGAGAATAAGCAGGTCAGGTTCTTCCAGCAGAAGTTTTGCCATTGCAAGTCTGGTCTTTTCACCGCCGCTTAACGAATCGACTATCATATCTTTCGGCTTATCGCCAAATCCCATTCCATTCAGGACGGAGTTTATCTTCACGTCCCTGTGGTAGCCTTCCGCCGCCTCGTAGTAAGCCGCCAGAGCCGCATATTCTTCGGAGCTTTCTTCCAGTTCCTTACCTGAAAGCGACGGCATAGAGCGTTCCAGCTGTTTCATTCTTTCAAGCATACTATCCAGTCTGGCGAACGGTTTGCGCATTTC
>CANRLY010000194.1 GCA_947631585.1 uncultured Clostridia bacterium | reverse complement strand
TCTTATCATTGACCAGTCTTTCGACCGTGCCGATCTCGTCAGTTGTCAGAGCCGCAAAGTGAGAAAAGTCAAATCTCACACGGTTTTCGTCCACCAGCTGACCTGCCTGATGAACATGATCGCCAAGAACGCTTCTCAGCGCAGCCTGAAGCAGGTGAGCGCTGGTATGGTTTCTCATGATAGAGAGCCTTCTGTCCTTATCCACAGCGAAGTGCGCCATATCGCCGACTTTTACCGTACCATTCAGAACAACGGCTTTATGGGCGATCTTGCCGGCGACCGCCTTTTGCGTATCAACGACTTTAAGCGCCGCACCGGCTGTAGTTATCTCGCCGGTATCTCCGACCTGTCCGCCGCTTTCAGCATAAAACGGAGTTTCAGCCGCAACTATATAGACCTGCTCCCCCTGGGAAGCGGAATCCACCAGCTGTTCTTCCGTGGCGATATAGGCTATCTCAGTATCGAGTTCAAAAGTTTCATAGCCTTTAAATTCAGTGGAAAATTCCTTTCCTATCTTATGGAACACCGTCTCATCTGCGCCCATATATTTTGAACCGCCTCTGGCTTTTCTGGCAGTTTCACGCTGTATCTCCATAGCGTTCCTGAAGCCTTTTTCATCGCAGCAAAGACCTTTTTCCTCCAGAATTTCTCTGGTCAGGTCTATGGGGAAGCCGTAGGTATCAGACAGCAGGAAGCATTTCTGACCGTCCAGGGTCTTTTCGCCGTTAGCCAGCAATTCATCTATATAGCCGTTGAGGATATTCATACCACGGTCGATAGTCTCGTTGAAGTTCATCTCTTCATTGCTGAGGAGTTTCACGATATAGTCATACTTTTCTTCAAGCTCGCTATACTCGCTCTTAGAGTTATCAACTACCGTCCTGACAAGTTCAGTAAGGAAAGGACCGTTTATACCAAGGAGTTTTCCATGGCGGACGGCACGTCTGATAAGTCTCCTCATAACGTAGCCCCTGCCCTCGTTTGAAGGCAGCACGCCGTCAGAAGCAAGGAAAGTCACCGCCCTGATATGGTCGGTTATGACTCTGACGGAAACGTCTTTCTTATGTTCCTTGCCGTACTCACAGCCTGCTATAGCGCAAACATGGTCTCTGATAGCCTTTACGGTATCCACATCGAAGATTGAAGTTACCCCCTGCATCATTGCAGCAAGTCTTTCAAGACCCATTCCGGTGTCGATATTTTTCTGTTCAAGCGGGGTATAAGTGCCGTCCTCGTGTCTGTCAAACTGGGTGAACACCAGATTCCAGAACTCCATATACCTATCGCAGTCACAGCCGACGGTACAGTCGGGTCTGCCGCAGCCGAACTCTTCTCCCCTATCGAAGTATATTTCAGAGCAAGGGCCGCAAGGACCGTCTATTCCGGCTTCCCAGAAATTATCTTCCTTTCCCATGCGGAATATCCTGTCCATCGGGAGACCTATTATCTTATTCCATATCTCAACAGTTTCGTCGTCGTCCTCATAGACGGAAACGTACAGCCTGTCAACAGGCAGCTGCAAAACATCGGTACAGAACTCCCACGCCCACTGGATAGCTTCCTTTTTAAAATACTCGCCGAACGACCAGTTTCCCAGCATTTCAAAGAAAGTACCATGTCTGGCGGTAACTCCCACGTTTTCGATATCGCCTGTTCTGATACACTTCTGGCAGTCTGTCATTCTCACGCACGGAGGTGTTTCCTGACCTGTAAAATAAGGTTTCAGCGGAGCCATGCCTGCGTTTATGAGCAAAAGGCTGTTATCGTTCTGCGGAATGAGCGGAAAGCTCTTCACTCGCAGATGACCTTTACTCTCAAAGAATTTCAGGTACATTTCTCTCAGTTCGTTAAGTCCTGTCCACTTCATGTAATTACTCCCTTGCAAAAAAAATTTACAAAATAAAAACAACTTCATCTCAACATGGGACGAAGCTGCTCCGTGGTACCACCCAAAATTACCCATCGTCAGACGGGTCACTCAAAGGTCCTTAACGCAGACCGCACGCAGCAGGTTATTCCCCTGCCGGACTCAGGAAGAGCCACTGTCCGCACGGCAGGAACTTTCACCGGACGTTCCCTCTCTGCGCCCGCACTGCAACAGATAATTTCCATCAAAGTCTTTACTATTCTCACAAGATATTTACATTATAACAGACAACTCAACTTTCGTCAAGAGAAAAAGAAAATTTTTATTGACCTTGCGCCTTAAAAAGTTTATAATATTAGTTGAAAAGAGTTTACTTTGCAAAAAAAGGAGAGATATCATGGCAGGATTTACACCATACACAAGAGCGGCTTACTATTATGAGACCGACAAAATGTCCATCGTTCACCATTCAAATTACGTCCGCTGGCTGGAAGAGACCAGAGTCGATATGCTCAGTCAGTCTGGATATCCTTTTGAGAAAATGGAAGCCGAAGGCGTCCTTATACCTGTTCTGGAGGTTTCCATTCAGTACAGATACCCGGTGCGTTTCGGGGACACTTTTAAAGTTGTGCCGAAAGTGACCGCTTTCAACGGCTGCAAGATAACGGTTTCCTATGAGATCTACAACCTTACTGCCGGAAACAAGCTGTCCGCCACTGCGACCACCAAGCACTGTCTTACGGACACGCAGATGAGACCTATCCGTTCTCAAAAGACGCACCCGGAAATATTCAAAGTGTTCAATGACGCACTTGTGACCGAATAAGCAAGCCCCCGTTCCTGCCGGAGCGGGGGCGTTATTTATGCCTTGTTAAGGTATTCTTCCTGAGCGGCTGACAGTTTATCTATGGTAAATCCCCAGTATCTGAGCTTATATTCCGCAACTTCCCTGTCAACTTCCTTTGGAACATTAACTATCATCTGGTCAAACTTTCCGTTATTATCAGCTATATACTTAGCAGAAAGAGCCTGTATCGCAAAAGACATATCCATTATCTCAGCCGGGTGACCGTCGCCGGCGGCAAGATTCACCAGTCTGCCCTCGGCGATAACGTAAATGCTGTTGCCGTTTTCAAGCTTATAGCCGCAGATATTGTTCCTTGCTTCCCAGCTTTCAACAGCTATCCGTTTCAGTCCGGCAACGTCTACTTCAACGTCAAAATGTCCGGCATTGCAGCAGATAGCGCCGTCTT
>CANRLY010000193.1 GCA_947631585.1 uncultured Clostridia bacterium | reverse complement strand
CAGGGTGGACGGCACTTTCAGAGGGGATTTCATGAAGATAAAATCCACCTTCAACTCGATCCTTGAATCCCTCTCCGATACCTTCGCAAGCATCAATATCGCCGCCGAACAGGTGTCTAACGGCGCAGTTCAGGTGTCGAACAACGCCCAGGCGCTCTCCCAGGGCTCTACCCAGCAGGCAAGCTCTATCGAGGAACTTTCCGCTACCCTGGACGACGTCGCCGAACAGACCGACCAGAACGCTCAGTCCGCTAAGGACGCTTACAAGATAGTTCAGTCAAACGCTGACGCTATCGCTTCCTGCAACCAGGACATGGAAAAAATGCTTGCCGCTATGAACGAAATAAGCGTTTCTTCTTCGGAAATATCCAAGATAATCAAAGTGATAGACGAGATCTCGTTCCAGACAAATATCCTCGCGCTGAACGCTGCCGTTGAAGCGGCTAGAGAGGGTTCAAAGGGATTCGGAGTGGTCGCCGACGAAGTAAGACGTCTGGCTTCAAAGAGCGCAGAAGCCGCAAAGCAGACGGCGGCTCTTATCGAAAATTCCGCCTCTGCAATAGCAAGAGGTTCGGAGATAGCCCAGCAGACGGCAGGCGCACTCCACCGCATAGTGGAAGATTCCATCGACATAAAGAAGCTGGTAAAAGACATTTCGGACGCTTCGGAACACCAGGCGGAAGCTATCGTCCAGATAAACACCGGAGTAGACCAGATATCGGCGGTAGTTGCATCGAACACCGCCACAGCCGTGGGAAGCGCATCTGCCAGCGAGGAGCTTTCCAGCCAGTCGCTGATACTCAAGAACATGATCGCAAGGTTCAAACTCTCCAAGAACGAAAAACGCTCGGAGTATATGTACGACTATGTGTCCGACGACGACCAGACGGAGACCGCAGCCGAGGAGACCGCCTCCGGGTTCGAGTACCCCTCAGCTCCCCAGGAAGATGAAGTGAAAATTGTCCTTGACGACGATGAGGAAAAGTTTGACCCCAACTCCGTAAACGACCAGGACGATAAATACTGAATCTGATTTGGTTGGTGGGGGGAGACCTTTCTTGTTGGGGGAGACCCTTTTGAAAAAGGGTCCTCCCCCAAACCCCCTCACTAAAACTTTTATGTTGTTTTGGAGAGGGGTAATTACCTTTTTATAGTATGTAAAAATATGAACTTTCGCAGCTTCTTGAAAATAAATTACCCCTCTCCAAAAACAATGTTAAAGACTTAGAAAAGAAGTTGAGAAAAACCATTCTTCATAAGAATTTTCCCCAAAAAGAAAAATATACCCCAAAAACAAATCAAAATTTTGCTATATCTGCTCTTATGTTGAGGAGGACTCTTTTGAAAAAAGTTCTTCTCCAAACTTCTCTCTGAAACTTTCATATTATTTTTTGGCAAGGGGTAATTTACCCTTTTAAAAAATGCCAAATGCACGATTAATTGCTTATTTTCAAAACAAATTGCCCCTTGCCAAAAACAACATAAAAGTCTTTGGAAAGGGGTCTGGGGAATAACCTTTCTTCAGAAAGGTTTTCCCCAATAAAAAGCCGAAAGCGGCATAACAGTTTAGACAGGAGGAAAGGTTTTATGAAAAGAAGGATCGGGATCCTCACCAGCGGCGGTGACTGTCCGGGGCTGAACGCCACCATCAGGGGTGCAGCAAAGGCGTGCTATCAGTTATTCGGGACAGAGAACGTTGAGATCGTGGGGATAAATGACGGTTACGCCGGACTTATCAACAACGAGTGCAAAGAAATGAAGCCGTTTGATTTTTCAGGTATTCTTACCAGAGGCGGAACTATTTTCGGCACAAAGAGGACGCCATACAAGAAGATGCTGGTCATCGAGGAGGACAATGTAGACAAAGTCAAGGCGATGAAAGAGACCTACAAGAAGCAGAAGCTGGACTGTCTGCTGACGCTGGGTGGAAACGGCACGCACAAGACAGCCAATCTGCTTTCCCAGGAGGGTCTGAACGTAATAGGGCTTCCCAAGACGATCGACAACGACATATACGGAACTTCGGTAACGTTTGGGTTCCACACAGCGGTAGACACAGCCACTGACGTTATAGACAGGCTTCATTCCACGGCGGATTCCCACGACAGGATAATGGTTGTAGAGATAATGGGAAACAAGGCGGGCTGGCTGACGCTTTATTCAGGAATTGCCGGCGGAGCTGACATGATAGTTATACCTGAGATACCGTTTGACACAGACAAGCTGGCGCAAGCCTGCATAAAGAGGGTCGATTCGGGAAAAGCGTTTTCCATACTGGCAGTAGCTGAGGGCGCATATGACGTTGAAGAAGCGAAGCTGAAAAAGAAAGAGCGTGCAAGGCAGAGGGCGGAAAGAGGCGAAGTTACGGCTTCCAACCGCATTGCCAGGGAGATACAGGAAAAGACGGGAATGGAGACAAGGGTCTGCGTGCCGGGGCATATGCTCAGGGGCGGAAGTCCGTCGGCGTATGACAGGGTACTAGCCACCAAGTTCGGCGTAAGGGCTGCGCAGCTCATCAAGGAAGAGAAGTACGGTTACACGGTAGCGATGGTGAAGTCGGTGGTAACAGAGAACAAGCTTGAGGACATTGCCGGCAAGCCGAAGCTCGTGCCGGAAGACGATCAGTTAGTCATCACCGCCCGTGACATGGGCATTTCCTT
This sequence comes from uncultured Clostridia bacterium, assembly GCA_947631585.1. GTDB lineage: Bacteria > Bacillota > Clostridia > Oscillospirales > Ruminococcaceae > JAAZZIT01. Next base: position 493 of record CANRLY010000193.1, on the reverse strand, counting down.
CGGAGACTGACTTACGGAAGATGCTATTAGAGGTTAGAAGGTAGAGGTTAGAGGTTAGAAACAACACCCCTGCTAGAGGCAAGAGGGATAGAAGCAAGAAGCAAGAAGCAAGAGAGCACCTTTCGGTAAGGGGAAGCCCACCCCTGCTAGAGGCAAGACCCGACCTTTCGGTCGGGGAAACCCAACCCCCTACAGCTAACGCTGTTTTCCCCCTCCCCGTTGGGAGGGGGATTTCGGGCGGCTTCGCCCTATTAGAGGTTAGAGCCGACCTTTCGGTAGAGGGAAGCCCTACCCTACTAGAGGCAAGATAATTAGAAGCAAGAAGCAAGAGACCCCCAGCCAGGCGACGTTGTCGCCCGGCTGGGAGTTATATTAAGTGGGGCGGCGAAGCCGCCCTACTAAAGGGAAAAAGTTAGAGGTTAGAGCCGACCTTTCGGTCGGGGAAACCCAACCCCCTACAGCTAACGCTGTTTTCCCCCTCCCCGTTGGGAGG
>CANRLY010000192.1 GCA_947631585.1 uncultured Clostridia bacterium | reverse complement strand
CCTGACTTCCCTTGCCTTCTGACCGAATATCGCCCTGAGAAGTCTTTCCTCCGCCGTCAGTTCGGTCTCTCCTTTCGGGGTGACCTTTCCGACCAGTATATCGCCGGAGCGTACTTCTGCGCCTATTCTTATGATACCGTCCTCGTCCAGATCTTTAAGTGCGTCCTCGCCCACATTGGGGATATCCTTGGTTATCTCCTCCGGACCGGGTTTAGTATCTCTGCATTCTATCTCATATTCTTCTATCTGTCCTCCTTGACCAGGTTCTCGTTGAGCAGAACGGCGTCCTCGTAGTTATAACCCTCCCAGGTCATAAATCCTATAAGTGCGTTCTTTCCGAGGGAAAGTTCTCCGTCGCAGGTAGCCGGACCGTCGCCGATGACCTGATGAGCTTCTATCCTTTCGCCCTTGTCAACGATAGGTCTCTGGTTAGTGCAGGTACCTGCGTTAGAGCGTTTGAACTTAGTGAGGGTGTAGGTGCGGATATTTCCGTCGTCCTCCCTGACCACTATCTTATCGGCATCTACCGATTCTACCACGCCTGCCTTTTGGGAAACCACAGCCACTCCTGAGTCAACGCACGCCTTGTACTCCATACCTGTTCCCACGATAGGAGACTCAGTCTTGAGCAGCGGCACAGCCTGCCTCTGCATATTAGAGCCCATCAGCGCTCTGTTTGCGTCGTCGTTTTCCAGGAAAGGTATGCAGGCGGTAGCCACCGACACCATCATCTTAGGAGAAACGTCCACAAAGTCTATCTGGTCTCTGTCAAACTCAGATATCTGGTCACGGTAACGTCCGCTTACCCTTGCTCTTGCGAACTTTCTGTCCTCAGTGAGCGGTTCGTTCGCCTGAGCGATAACGTAGTTATCCTCCACATCTGCGGTCATATAAACGACCTCGTCGGTGACCTGTCCGGTAGCCTTGTCAACTTTTCTGTAGGGAGCTTCTATAAAGCCGTACTCGTTTATCCTTGCATATGAAGCCAGATAAGAGATAAGTCCGATGTTAGGGCCTTCAGGCGTCTCGATAGGACACATTCTTCCGTAGTGGGAATAATGAACGTCACGGACTTCAAATCCTGCTCTGTCTCTGGAAAGTCCTCCAGGTCCCAGGGCTGAAAGCCTCCTCTTATGGGTAAGTTCCGCAAGTGGGTTGTTCTGATCCATGAACTGCGACAGCGGCGAAGATCCGAAAAATTCCTTTATAGCCGCCGTAACAGGTCTGATATTCACCAAGTCGCTGGGCATATCCTTCTGGGAATCCCCTGAATCCTGAGAGAACAGGTTCATCTTCTCACGGATAACCCTTTCCATTCTGGTAAAGCCTATCCTGTACTGGTTCTGGAGAAGTTCGCCCACTGAGCGGATACGTCTGTTGCCCAGGTGGTCGATATCGTCAACATTTCCCACGCCCTCGCAGAGGTTCAGGAAGTAAGACACCGATGCGAAGATATCGTCCAGCGTGATATGCTTAGGGATAAGCTCGTCTATCCTGAGTCTTATCTGTCTTTCAAGTTCTTCTCCCTCGAAGCCGCCGTCCATTATCTCTTTGAGCACCTTGAAGGAAACTTTTTCGTTGATGCGGCACTTTTCGGTATCAATATCCAGATACTTCTTGATATCCACCATGCCGTTGCCGACTATCTTGATCTCTTTTTCCTCAGTGTGGACAACATTTTCGCCGTTGACGTTGACGTACTCTTTTGCCTCGACCATTACATACGCTTCATAAACGCCTGCCTGTTCGATCTCGCACGCCTTGTCGTACTTGATAAGTTCGCCGGCGTCGGCAAGTATCTCGCCGGTAAGGGGGTCTGCGACCGGTCTTGAGAGAACGTGTCCCGAAAGTCTGGACGCTATGCCCAGCTTCTTATTATATTTATATCTTCCGAATCTGGAAAGATTGTATCTCTTCGAGTCAAAGAACAGGTTGTTCAGGTGGGTGACTGCGCTTTCCACCGTAGGCGGCTCGCCCGGACGGAGCTTCCTGTAAACTTCCAGAAGAGCTTCTTCCTTGTTGGCGGTCTGGTCTTTCTGAAGAACTATATCCTGTTCAAGTCTGTGATCGCTGCAGAAAAACTCATCAAGTTCTTCGTTAGTGCCAAGTCCCAAAGCCCTGAGAAAAGTTGTGATGGGTATTTTCCTGTTCTTATCTATACGAACGTAAACAACGTCGTTGGAATCCATCTCATATTCCAGCCATGCGCCTCTGTTCGGTATTACCGTGGACTTGAAAAGGTCCTTGCCGGTCTTATCCTTTTCCACCGCATAATAAACTCCCGGCGAACGCACCAGCTGTGATACGATAACACGTTCAGCTCCGTTTATAACGAAAGTTCCGCTGTCGGTCATAAGAGGCAGTTCGCCCATATTGAACCACAGCTCCTTGACCTCTCCGGTATCGGTCTTTTTCAGCAGGACCTTTACTTTCATCTGAGCTGAATAGGTGACGTCACGTTCTTTACATTCCGCCACCGAATGGTTAGGAGTATCGGATATCGTGAAATCCACAAAGCTCAATTCCAGTTCGCCGTTGTAGTCGGTGATAGTTCCCACATCACGGAAAACCTCTTTCAAGCCTTCGTCAATGAACCATTTGTACGAATTTTTCTGCACCTCGATCAGGTTTGGCATTTCAAGAATTTCCGAGTTTTTCGCAAAACTCTTCCGGCTGTTCTTGCCGAGCATTACGTCCTTGACATCCACCATAGGCATAGATTGGATCACTCCTTGTTAAAAATTAACTTCGCCAATTGCTAATCGTATCCTCAGGCTTTTACAATCTTTGCATAGAAAATTTTGATAAAAACGTTGAATTTCACTTCCCTTTATGGTATACTTTCATTATTAAAGGTGTAAAACTCCATTATGATACATTATACTATTATAATATAATTCCAAATGGTTGTCAAGCTTTTTTTTGGTTTTTTCCAAAAACGTCAACTCCCCCACAATTTATCAGCCAAAAGCGTTAGTTTTTGTGCAATTTACCCATGCCGGCGGGCGTATCGTAAAGTTTGCATTTAAAATAGTATAAGCAGCGGAGAGCCGCCGATGGAAAAATTTTTCTTATGCAATATTTGCACAGTGTAAGTTTGTCAATGATATTGTACAGAATAAATATTCAAGAATTCGATAGGCGAAAACCAATTCAAGGGACGCA
>CANRLY010000191.1 GCA_947631585.1 uncultured Clostridia bacterium | reverse complement strand
AAGAAGCGGCTACCCCGGCATGAAAGTGCTGGAGTTCGGCTTTGACCCGGACGGAAAAAGCGTCTACCTGCCGCACAACTTTACCACTCCCGAATGTATCTGCTACACCGGCACTCACGACAACGAAACGCTGACAGGCTGGGCGGCTTCCCTCAAAGGCGAACAGCTGAAGTTTACAAAAGAGTACCTGGGGGTAAAGTCAAAAAAGGCAATGCCGGAAGCTATGGTGCGGCTGGCGTGGTCGAGCATCGCAAAGCTGGCTGTGGCGCAGATGCAGGATATCCTGGGAGTGGGAAAAGAAGGCAGAATGAACTTCCCCTCTACGCTGGGAGGCAACTGGGAATGGCGGCTTTCCGGCGGAGAACTTACCGACCAGCTGGCGGACAAGCTCTACAGGCTCACCGCTTTATACAACAGACTTACTGTGGAAAGGACTGACGTTTGATGGAGATCAAGGATATCAGAGCAAAAACAGAAAAAAGGCTGAACGACAAGTTCGGCACGGACATAAAAAATTCCGCCGCATGGCAGCTTCACGACGCTTTGGCGGAAACGGTGATGGCTGAGATAGCTCCCGCTGTGAAAAAAAGCATGGAGCAGCACCTGAGCGGCAGGAGAGCCTGCTATTTCTCGGCGGAATTTCTGGTGGGCAGGGCTGTTTACAACAACCTGCTCTGTCTGGGGATAGCCGACCAGGTGAAAGAGCAGCTTGGGGAGGACTACGATAGGTTGGAAGAGATAGAGGACGCCGCTCTGGGAAACGGCGGTCTGGGACGGCTTGCCGCCTGCTTCCTTGACAGCGCCGCCACACTTGGGCTTCCGCTGGACGGCTACGGCATAAGGTACAAGTACGGGCTGTTCCGTCAGACCATAGAGGACGGAAAACAGTGCGAATACGCCGACAACTGGACAAGGTTCGGAGACCCGTGGTCTAAACGCTGCGACAAGGACAGGGTCACTGTGAGATTTGCCGACCAGACGGTGTACGCAGTGCCTTACGATATGCCCATCATCGGCGCAAAGACCGACCACATCTCCAACCTGAGACTCTGGCAGGCGGAACCTATAAACGACTTTGACTTTCAGCTGTTCAACCGGCAGAAGTACGACCAGTGCTGTCGGGAAAAGATAATGGCTGAAAATATCTCTCGGGTGCTTTACCCAAACGACGACACCGAAGATGGAAAGATACTCCGTCTGAAGCAGCAGTATTTCTTCTGTTCGGCTTCGCTCCAGGATATAGTCAAAAAGCACAAGGAAAGACACGGCAGCCTTTCAGGGCTGGGGGATATGGTGGCTGTGCAGCTGAACGACACTCACCCTGTGATCTCCATTCCTGAGCTGATAAGGCTTCTCACCGGAGAGGGAATGACTTTCGATGAGGCTCTTGGCATAGCGAAGAAAGTCTTTGCTTACACCAACCACACGGTAATGCAGGAGGCTCTGGAAAAGTGGGACGAAAAGCTGGTTCGCAGAACGCTTCCTGAGATATACGACATTATCATAATGATAAACGAAAGACTCATAGAGGAGCTTTACCGCAAAGGGGTAGACAAGAAAAAAGCCGACAGAATGAAAATTCTTTCGGACGGCATGATAAAAATGGCGAATATGGCGGTGTACTGCGGCTTCTGCACCAACGGCGTCGCAGAGATACACACTGAGATACTAAAGACCGACCTGCTGAAAGACTGGTACGGGCTTTACCCTGAAAAGTTCAGGAACGAGACCAACGGCATTACTCAGAGAAGATGGCTTGCCCTGTGCAACAGGGAGCTTTCCGAGCTGATAACCGAGCTTCTCGGGGACGACGGCTGGCTCACCGACCTGACAAGGCTCAAGGAGCTGGAAAAGTTTGCAGACGACGAGCGTATACTGGACAGGTTCATGGAGATAAAGCGGCTGAAAAAGCGGCAGCTGGCGGAATTCGTGAAAGTCCACGACGGGGTGGATATCTCCCCCGACACGATATTTGACATTCAGATAAAAAGGCTTCACGAGTACAAGCGGCAGCTTCTGAACGCATTTTCCATTCTTTACATCTACTACGGCATAAAGGACGGTTCTATCACCGGGCTGAATCCTATGACGTTTATTTTCGGGGCGAAAGCTGCCCCCGGCTACAAGAGAGCAAAGGGCATAATCAAGTTTATAAACGAAGTGGGAAAACTTGTAAGCTCCGACCCGCAGACGAAAGACCTGCTGAAAGTGGTGTTTGTGGAAAATTACAACGTCTCATACGCTGAAAAGCTGGTCTGCGCAGCGGATATCTCAGAGCAGATATCAACTGCCGGCACGGAGGCAAGCGGCACGGGCAACATGAAGCTTATGCTGAACGGTGCGGTAACGCTGGGTACTCTTGACGGAGCGAACATCGAGATAGTCAGGGAAGCCGGCGAAGAGAACAACTATATCTTCGGGGCGAAAGTGGAGGAGCTGGCTGAGATAATGCCCAAGTACGACCCAAGAAAGCTCCTTGCGGAAAATGAAAAGGTGCGGAGAGCTGCTCAGGCGCTGCTGAGTCCTGAGTTTGACGACAGCGGAATGGATTCCGACAGCGGCAAGGGAATATTCAGGGAGCTTTACTCCGCCCTGACAGACGGCGCAAGCTGGCACGTTCCCGACCATTACTATGTGCTGGGCGACCTGGAGAGCTATGTTCAGGCAAAGCTCAGAGCCAACAGGGACTATTCGGACGGCAGGGCTTTTGCCAGAAAGTGCTGGCTGAATATGTGCAACGCCGGCTGGTTCAGTTCGGACAGGACCATAGCCGATTACGCAGAGAACATCTGGAGAATAAAATAAAATTTGCTGATGACCCTTCCCCTTATGGCGGAGGGGTCATTCTTTAAGCAGTTTTTTCATAAATTCCTCAGTGCTCATGCCATAGGGGCGGTTATAGCGGTTAAGGCGGTAGAGACATTCGGGGTCGGCGGTGATATAGTTAGGGCGTTCCTCCACGCCAAGGCTTGCGGAAAAGCCGCAGCTTTTTACGATCCTGAGGGAGGGTTCGCTCACTATTCCGTAGGGGTAAGCGAAAACTGTGGGGGCGATGCTGCAATTATCGGAAAGGTAGTCCTGAGTTTTCATCAGGTCGCTGATGAGCAGGCTGCGGTAGTCATCGTAGCTTTCGCCGGGAAGTATCTGTGCGCCACGTCTGTTTCCCAGTTTATGCAGGTCGAAAGTATGGTTTGCGATC
>CANRLY010000190.1 GCA_947631585.1 uncultured Clostridia bacterium | reverse complement strand
CAAAGCCGGTGGAATACTACTGGAACAACATCGCCGGAACCCTTACGGTCATAAAAGCCATGAGAAAATACGGCTGCAAGAAAATGGTGTTTTCTTCATCGGCGACTGTATACGGTCCTGTGAACAAAGCCCCTTATACGGAGGATATGCCCACTTCCGCAACTAATCCTTACGGATACACAAAAGTTATGATAGAGCAGATACTCAAAGACGTTTGCACCGCAGACGGAGACTGGTCGGTGTCGCTGCTGAGGTACTTCAATCCTATCGGCGCACACGAGAGCGGTCTTATCGGCGAGGACCCCAACGACATACCGAACAATCTGATGCCGTACATCTGTCAGGTGGCAGTTGGAAAGCTGGAAAGGCTCGGCATATTCGGCGACGACTACGATACCCCCGACGGCACGGGAGTCAGGGACTACATTCATGTGGTAGACCTGGCGAAGGGTCATTTGTGCGCTTTGAAATTCGTGCTTGAAAACAAGGGCTGCGACGCTGTGAACCTGGGCACCGGAAAAGGTTCTTCGGTGTATGACGTGCTGCACAGCTTTGAGAAAGCCTGCGGAAAACAGCTTCCTTACAAGGTGATGGCAAGGCGTCCGGGCGATATTGCCACCTGTTTTGCTGAGACCTCAAAAGCCAAGGAGGTCTTTGGCTGGGAAGCGCAGTTCGACCTTGACAGAATGACCGCCGACAGCTGGAACTTCATAAAGAACAACCCCAACGGACTTTAATATGAGCAGACTCAGCCGCAGTGAAAAGCTGCGGCTTTTTTTATTTCCAGAAACTACATTTTAAAAAACGCATACCGCACCGCACCGATGACAATAATTCTAATAAGAATTTTGTAACGGAGCGTATCATGCAGTACAATAAAGTTGAGATAAGCGGAGTAAACACCTCCGAACTTACGGTTTTAAAAGAAAGCGAAAAAATGCAGCTGCTCAAGGAAGCTCAGGCGGGAAACAAAAAGTCCCGTGAAAAGCTGATAAACGGCAATCTGAGGTTGGTGTTGAGCGTTATACAGCGGTTTTCAGGCAGGACGGGAAAAGGAGATAACTTTGACGATATATTCCAGGTGGGAGTGATAGGTCTGCTGAAAGCGGTGGACAACTTCGACACTTCCCTGGACGTTAAGTTCTCTACCTACGCAGTGCCAATGATAATGGGGGAAGTGCGGCGGTATCTTAGGGACAATTCGCCGATAAAGGTCAGCCGTTCAATAAAAGACGTGGCTTATAAGGCTATGCAGGCAAAAGAAAAACTCACCGCCGAGACCGGCAAAGAGCCTGACATTGACCGGATAGCCGCAGAGATAGGAGTTGAAAGAGCCGATGTGGTCACCGCTCTGGAGTCGATAATAGATCCGATATCTCTGTATGAGCCGGTGTTTTCGGATTCCGGTGACACCCTTTACGTCATAGACCAGGTAGGCGACAAAAGCGACGATATTTCCTGGCTGGAGGAGATATCCTTAAAAGAAGCCATATCTTCCCTGCTGCCAAGAGAAAAGACTATTCTGAACCTGCGGTTTTTCAAAGGAAAGACGCAGGTGGAGGTAGCAAAAGCCATAGGCATTTCTCAGGCGCAGGTTTCAAGACTGGAAAAAGGTGCGCTGGAGCGGATAAAGAAAAGTCTCTGACAGTTCAGCAGATCTTTTCGAGATTTTCACGAAGGACTTTGATTATCCGCTTCTCGAGGCGGGATATGTACGATTGGGAAATGCCCACCCGGTCTGCCACCTGCTTTTGGGTAAGCTCGTGCTTATACTTGCCCAGCCCGAATCTCATCTGCATTATCTGCTTTTCACGATCGCCCAGCTTGTCGATCTCTTCAAGCAGCAGACTTTTCTCCACTTCGCTCTCTATGCCTCTGTTGACGGTATCGCCGTCAGTGCCAAGGATATCAGAGAGAAGCAGTTCGTTGCCCTCCGAATCGAAATTCAGCGGTTCGTCAATGGATATCTCATTTTTATACTGTGTGGTCTTTCTGAGATACATAAGTATTTCGTTTTCGATGCAGCGTGAAGCGTAAGTGGCAAGCTTTATATTCTTATCAGGACAGAAAGTCTTTACGGCTTTGATAAGACCTATAGTACCGATGGAGATAAGGTCCTCTATCCCCACGCCGGTGGACTCGAATTTCTTTGCGATATATACCACAAGCCGCAGGTTGTGGATTATCAGCAGCTCCCTGCCCTTTTTGTCTCCGCTGTGGAGCAGTTCGATGGCTTTTGCTTCTTCCTCTTTTGAAAGCGGAGGAGGCAGGGTATCCGCACCGTTTATGTAGTCTACTGAGCCGTCTTTCTGCAAAGCCTTTCTCAGCATTATAATAAGTTTTTTAAAAAACATCTTGTTATCTTCCTTTCAATATAATATCACCGGATTGAAAATACATTTGCGTGCATTGTTTCCCGATCGGACTATACCTGCGCACACCTGGGCGTTTTTGGTGTTTTTGCCATCGGAGATACGGATAGTGACCGGTTTTGTGGCAAATGCTATAGATTTTCCGCCCACCGTGTCAAACGGCAGGATATGCAATTTGTTATCTATAATCGAATGTTCGTCGTCCAGGGACAGGTAGTCGTACATCTCATCGCTGTAGAACACTGCGACCGGTTTTCCGTAGTAAACGTCCATCAGTTTATTTCCTGTATCAGAAATGCCGTTCAAGGTGAAATCCTTATCTTTAAGGGTGATGGTGACTTTATAGGAAATATTTTTATCGAACACTGCGCTGCGGAAGAGTTCCCATAATTCCATAGCGGCGTAGACTATCACAGTTGCTGCGATGAGCCAGCCCAGGCTTATATCAAAGTAGACGGAATAGTTCTTTACATAGACGACTCTGCCGCCGGTGATATTCCAGATAACGGCGCACACCCCGGCAAAAAGCAGGTTCACAATAAAGTAGACAAGTCCCAGCCGGAGTATTGAAGCCGGTCTTAAAGTTGCGAAGCAGACTGATATCTGCAACAGAATGGCGGCTATCTTGACAGCGGTGACCGCAGCCGTCTGAGCGGGAACTGACGTATCGGCAAGTATGAGCAGAGATGATAGACCTCCCAGAAAGCCGGCGATAACAAGCCGGTACTCTTTGACGCCGGTATGGGTGAGCTTTGAGGTAAGTATCAGGAAAGACAGCGAGGCAATAAAATTGGTTATTATCAACACGTCCACATACACGACTTTCATTGT
>CANRLY010000189.1 GCA_947631585.1 uncultured Clostridia bacterium | reverse complement strand
CGAGGCTTTCAGCCAGTTTTCACTGTCAAGATAGACCACCACTCCGCACTGGTCGAACCGCCGCCTGCTTTCGGAAAAATCAGTTTTTACCGAAAAACTGAAATACTTCTCTTCCGTCTCTGTCAGAAAGACCGGCGCATTGTCGTTGCGGAAATGATAGTATGTGCGCTGCCAGAGGTCTGTGTGGGGCAAAGTGGTGACCGCTATCACACCGCCTTTTTCCTCCCATGCCATCGGCTGCCTTGTCCAACTGAAAGCTCCTGTATCCATGTGATTATCCTCCTTGTGTTTTTAGAAATTACCGCCAGCGATAAAGTATATCAAAAATTTAAACATTTGCGTCTCACCCTGTTTCATGCCGGCAGTATGCGGCAAATTCAGGTAATGAAAATAATATAACACCATTTTCAGCCTGTGTCAATACGTCCGCAAGCCCTGCGCCGCTTGACTTTGCACATCGGAAATTGTATAATGTAGGTAACAAAAAGCCGGAGCAGGGGATATGTCCCACTGCCGCCGGCGCATGATTTTTTATTGCTGAAAGGAGAAAAAATATGCTTATCCGGATCGCTGCGTTTTTGGTGATATTCTTGCTGCTTGGCGGTGTGTTTTACCTGCTTACCCGTATCAGGAAGTTTTCGTTTGTCAAGAAGCTTACAGAAAAATACAAATGGCTGAACTTGGCGTTTGCGCTGCTGCCGCTGGCGGTAATAGCAGTTTTCTGTTTTATAGACATGATAAATACTTTGGTAGTGGTCGTTCACCTGATAATTTTCTGGGGACTGAGCGATCTGGTCTTTCTGATAATAAAAAAAGCCGCTCACAAGAGCTTCAGAAGGTATTGGCAGGGTCTTGCGGCTGTGGCTGTTACGGCGCTGTACCTGGGGTCGGGTCTGTTTTTCAACTACCATGTGTTTGAAACTGATTACAGTCTGACAACAGGCAAGGACATCGGGGACGGTCTGCGGATAGTGCAGATATCCGATTCCCACATAGGCAACACCTTTGACGGCGACGGTTTTGCGGAACACATACAGCGCATAAAAAAGACCAAGCCGGACGTTGTTGTCATTACCGGCGATTTTGTTGACGACGACACCACCAAAGAGGACATGATAAAAAGCTGCGCAGCTTTAGGAGGTATCGAGTCCAGATACGGCGTATATTTTGTGTTTGGCAACCACGACAAGGGATACTTCGGGTACAGGGATTTTTCTGAGACAGATCTGAGAAATGAACTTGAAAAAAACAACGTTATCCTGCTGGAGGACGAGTGTGTCGAGCTGGGGGAAAATTTCGTTCTTGTAGGAAGGCAGGATCGCTCCGCAGGTATCCGCAAAACTGTCTCCGAGCTGACGGAAAGCATTGACAAGGACAAGTACATGATAGTTCTTGACCACCAGCCCAACGACTACGACGCCGAAGCTTCCGCCGGTGCGGACCTGGTACTCAGCGGACACACCCACGGAGGGCAGATGTTCCCGATAGGTATCATCGGGGTAGCGTTTGGTTTCAATGATAAAAACTACGGTCTGGAGGTCAGGGACGGCACGGCGTTTATAGTAAATTCGGGAATTTCATGCTGGGCGATACAGTTCAAGACTGCGACCGCATCGGAATTTGCGGTAATAGACGTAAAGCAGAAATGAGTTCTTCCCGAAAAACATTTCAGAAAACAAGAAGGTCAAATGAAAACATTAGTGATAAATTGCAGTCCGGTCAGAAACGGTGCAACTGCGGAAATTTCAAATATAGTGTCTGAATGTTTGATGAAAAGATACGATGTGCGCAAAATATGTATAGACGATTTCAAAATTGATTTTTGCAAAGGCTGCAGAACTTGCCACAGTACAGCGGAATGTGTCAATAATAATGACGACATGAGCGTGATAATGGAACAATTTGAGTGGGCAGATATTATAATTAGTATTGCGCCATCTTATTGGGCTGACATACCGGGACAATTCAAGGCGTTTATTGACAGATGCACGCCATGGAGCAATACTCACGAACCTCACGCAGCTCTCAGCGGCGGAAAAAAAGGATATGCTATAGCTTTGAGAACAGGTTCGGTGGAAGCTGAATGCGACCGTATCGTTCAAAGCATCAAGCATTTTTACGGTCATTTGGAAATAGAATTTTGCGGCAGTCTCAAACTGTGTTCCGTAGAAAACAAAGAAGCAGTCGAGCCGAGGAAAAATGAGATCGTCAGGTTCTGCGCCGATATCTGATACATGATCTTTCTAAAGCGTGAGTGCAGTTTTTTCTCCAAATTTTTATGAAAAAAACAACGATTTTCGTAACAATTACCACTAATAAAGGTTTTTCGGAGAGCAATAATAATAAGGCAAACCTCAAAAAAATCAAAAGGAGAAACTGAAATGAAAGGTATTACCAGCGAACAGGGCAGACAGACCCTTGAGAGATTCAAGATGGAAGCCGCAAGCGAAGTAGGCGTAAACCTGAAGCAGGGCTACAACGGCGACCTCACTTCCCGTGAGGCAGGTTCTGTAGGCGGTCAGATGGTCAAGAAAATGATCGACGCTTACAAGTCTGGTTCCAACAAGTAATATTGCCTTAAACGCAAAGCCTTAAATGCTTCCGACTGGGAATGTTATAGGCAAAGCAGGCAAGAACAGGTGGCTGTAAAGATCGCAGCCGCCTGTTTTATTTTGCGTGGCGGCAAGCGCCAAACCCCGTGTTTTTCGCTGAAAATATTAAAATTTTTAAAAAGCTGAAAAAAGGGGTTGATTTTTTGGAAAATGTGTGGTATAATAATTTGCGTTGCAGTAAGTAAACCCTGGAGAAGTCGCCTAGTCCGGTTTATGGCGCACGACTGGAACTCGTGTATGGGTTGATAGCTCATCGAGGGTTCGAATCCCTCCTTCTCCGCCAGAATGCTTGCGAAGCAAGCATGAAGAATTTCATCGTTGCCATAAATCGTGGCAACGATTTTCTTTTCACGAAAAGAAAATTCTGAAAAATGCTTGCTTCGCAAGCATGAAGAATCGCTTTCCTGCCATATATCGTGGCAGGAATTTTCATTTCAAGAAATAAAAAACAAGCGATTCTTCTGTCAGGTACTAATACTTCTCTGATATTTTAATTCGGCTTGAAGAAATTTTCTTTGCCTGTCATGCCCGACACCATAGTCTGAGAACCTACCTACTTTATGTCCGCAGTCAGTCATGTGCGGCGGCAGCCCGTGGGAT
>CANRLY010000188.1 GCA_947631585.1 uncultured Clostridia bacterium | reverse complement strand
GAAAGGCGTGTGTCCCAGGTCGTGACCCAAAGCTATCGCCTCTGTAAGATCCTCGTTGAGCAGCAAGGCTCTGGAGATTGTCCTTGCGATCTGCGAGACCTCCAGCGTATGGGTAAGACGGGTCCTGTAGTGGTCGCCGGTAGGCATCAGGTACACCTGCGTTTTGTGTTTCAGCCGCCTGAAAGAGTTGCAGTGGATTATCTTGTCCCTGTCTCTCTGAAACTCAGTCCTGATATCGTCAGGGGGAGCTTCCCTGAGTCTGCCGACTGAGTTTTTGGCAAGGCAGGCATATGGCGAGAGTACCTTTTCTTCGATATTTTCCGTCACCTGACGGGGAAGCATACCGCTCATGAAAACCACCCTTTCCGTTCCATGCGTTTTCACAGTTGAACAAGTCTGACGCCTTTTGAAAAAACAGCCGCTGCAAAAAAGCAACAGCCTTTTATTATAATATACGCTTGAAAACCGGTTTACACCTTTTTTTGACGAAATTTATTTTTTGTGAACATAAAAAATCACGCCGAAAGGCAGAAATTTTAACAGTTTATCCCATATCTTCCAGTCTAATCTCAGAGACCTCCAACTGTATCCTGCCGTTGCAGGCGTCTGTAAGTTTTTCGCAAATGGAAGAAATAAGTTCTTCTCTTACTAAAAATTTCAATGTCACGCTGTCCTCAAAAGAGCTGTCGGTCATTTTTACGCCGAACTCCGGCAGCAGGCAGTTTATCCTGCCGTATAGGGAGTAATCGCACTTTGCGGTGACCTCGGCGGCTTCCATCATGACTTTTTTTCCGGCAGCGTCCACAGCCAGTTTGCAGGCGTGGGAGTAAGCCCTGATAAGTCCGCCGCCGCCCAGGAGTATCCCTCCGAAGTATCTTGTCACCACCACGCACACATCGGTAAGACCCTCTTTTTTCAGCACTTCCAACACCGGAACGCCGCCGGTGCCCTGGGGCTCGCCGTCGTCGGAATAGCGGCTTATGTTGTCTTTTCTCAGGATATAAGCGTATACGTTATGTCTGGCTTTGCGGTGTTCAGCCCTGACGCTGTTTATAAAATCCACCGCCTGCTGCTCGTCCGAAACGGGGGCGATATGCCCGATGAACTCGGACTTTTTCTCTGTGAAGCTGTCCTTTGCGGCAGCCGCCGGGGTAGTGTAGCCCATAATTACCACCTTTAAACAAAAAAGAGCGGAAAGCCGCTCTTTCAGGTTTTTTATCAATCGAGGTTGAATCTCTTCTTGAATCTGTCAACACGTCCGCCGGTATCGACCAGTTTCTGTTTACCAGTAAAATAAGGGTGACATTTGGAACAGATCTCGACCTTGATATCCTTCTTTGTGGAACGGGTCTTTATCACGTTTCCGCAGGCACAGGTAATAGTCGTTTCCTCGTAAGCGGGGTGAATTCCTTCTTTCATCGGACTTCCTCCTTTCATAAAACTATATGACTCACATAGAAGCCCATCAATTCACCTTAGACAGTAGTTCTATGGAAAGATCATCGTTAGTTTGCGCCGCAAGCGGCTGTCAAACTGCAACGCTAATAATTATACCACATAATACTTCATTTTGCAAGAGTTTTTTCAAAAAAATTGTTCTTGCTTTTTTGAACAATATATGCTACAATAATGTTAAATAATTTTGTATATCATTTACAAATTATAATATAAAGGAGGAAAAAATCATGCGTGAAAAATTGTTGTTTCTGGGAATGTTAGTCATGAGCGTGCTTTACTGTGTGGAGGTCATACCCGGCGGAAAGTTCGAGCCGCTCAACTATGTGGGATTTGCCATTGCGCTGATAACCATAGTTCCGTGGCTGATAAGCATACTTGTTTCGGTAAGGAGCAAGAACAAGGAAAAAGAAGCCAAAAAAGCCCTCAAAGAATCACAGAAGTAGTCAGACGGCTTATATAAAAAGCAAGACCATGGTATTCCTGCCATGGTCTTAATTTTTATCCTATTTAAATAGTTTTCAGAAGCCGAGTATGCTCTTGAAGTCCTGAGAAATGACTTCTTCCAGCTTTTCGGCGTCGGCTCTGGTCTCGCCGATGGTGGTGTAGTAAGCCTTTATCTTGGGTTCAGTTCCCGAAGGTCTGATGATAACGCTTGCGCCCTTTTCCAGCCTGAATGACAGCACGTCCGACTTAGGCAGGCTGATGGGGAGCTTTTCACCGGTGGCGAGAACGGTTTCTTCTGAAGCCAGGTAGTCGCCGACTTTTTCCACAGTCAGTCCGCCGATGGTCTTAGGCGGCTGAGTTCTCAGGGAAGTCATTATCTCTTTCATGCGCTCCATTCCGCTTGCGCCTTCGCACTGGAAAGACTTCTGGCTGTGCATGAAGTTTCCGTACTGCCTGTACATATCTTCTCTTGCCTGGAGCAGGGAAATGCCCTTCGTGCGGTAGAAAGCAGCCATTTCGCAGATGAGCATAGAGCCTACCACTGCGTCTTTGTCTCTTACATAAGAGCCTGCCAGATAGCCGTAGCTCTCTTCAAATCCGAAAATGTATCTGTTATCCTCCCCGTCCTTTTCCAGGAAGCCTATCTGTTCGCCGATGAACTTGAATCCGGTCAGGACTTCTCTCAGCTCAACGCCGTACTCCGCAGCGATCTTTTTGCAGATATCGGTGGTAACTATAGTCTTTACAGCCACCGGGTCTTTGGGCATAGTACCCATTGCTGTTCTTTCCTGACAGATATACTTGAGCAGCATTGCGCCCACTTCGTTTCCGCTGAACAGCACATATTCGCCGTTCCCGTCGGGAACTGCTATTCCCACACGGTCGCAGTCCGGGTCGGTGGCAAGGAGCAGATCCGGCTTGACGGTCTTGCACAGCTCCAGTCCTTTAGCCAGAGCTTCTTTTATCTCCGGGTTGGGGAACGGGCAGGTGGGGAAGTTTCCGTCTGGCATTTCCTGTTCGGGAACTACAGTAACTTCCTTGATGCCTATTTTTTTGAGAATAGCTCTTACCGGCTTGTTTCCCGTGCCGTTAAGAGGGGTGTAAACGACTTTCAGTCCGCTGTCGGCGACCAGTTCGGTGTGAACGCCCTGCTCGGAAACTTTATCCAGATATCTGTCGCAGACTTCCTGGGAGATGTACTGGATCATTCCGTCATTCAGACCCTCCTCGAAGCCTACCAGCTTTGCGCCGCCGAACATGGGAACGGAATTTATCTTTCCGATAACGGTGTTGGCAACGTCCAGCGTGATCTGGCAGCCGTCCTCGCCGTAGACCTTATATCCGTT
>CANRLY010000187.1 GCA_947631585.1 uncultured Clostridia bacterium | reverse complement strand
ACCGCCATGCAGCCTGCCGACCAGCCGCCTATCCTCTTGAATCTGAATCCGATATAGACCACCATTATCACGGCTGCAAAAACTACTGCTACAAGGCATTTCAGGAAGAAATCCTTACCGTTGGAGGGGCTTACGTCTGTGGAAGAAAGGCTCTCCAGCTGGTTATCTTTGAATTTCTCGGTAAGCGCCTGCTTGAGCTGATTCTGCTTCTCGCTGGCAAGTCCGTTCTTAGAGGAGAACGACAGTTCGATAGTCTGTTCGCCGGTAGAGAACTCCTCTCCAGTCTTGACCGTAACGCTCTCTCCGATAGTATCTTTTACTGTCTGTTCCACCTGAGCGGTATCTATTTCACCCTGATAGGTGTAAGAAAGCAACGTACCTCCACGGAACTCGATGGCGATGTTCAGTCCGGCGATAACAGCCACTGCGATAAACACAGCGAACAGTCCGCAGGACACCCCGTAGAACTTCTTTCTGTTTTCCACGACCCTCAGAGGTTTTCTGGGTTCGTGAGTTTCCTCAGAGCCTTCAGGGTAGCCGCCGTAGAGCTTAGGGTTCTTGAAGCATTTGAATTTAGAAAGAGAAGCTATCATAAGTCTTGAGCAGAATATTCCGAACACGAAGTTGAGGATTATTCCGACCATCAACGTATAGCCCAGCGAATAGATCGTTCCTGCGGTAGACGCACCGAACATAAAGAACAGCGGTTTCAGTATGGTCGCAAAGAAGCTGTCTGTCGGTCCGAATGCGGACATAAGGATTATCGCAACGAATACTACCGTGATATTTCCGTCAAACACCGACGACCAGGCTCTCTTGAATCCCAGCTCGATAGCTCCGTTAAGGGTCTTTCCGTTGCGAAGCTCCTCCTTTATTCTTTCGGCGGTGATAACGTTTGCGTCAACTCCCATACCTACCGCAAGAATAATACCTGCGATACCGGGGATAGTCAGCGTAAAGCTTTCCACGTTGCCGAAGAATCCGGAGATGGAAGCGATGGTCACGATGACCTGTCCTGCCAGTGCGATAGCAGCCACGAATCCGGGCAGCTTATACACAATTATAATATAGACAGCGATCAGCGCAAAAGCAATAACGCCTGCGATCACCATTGCGGTCCTTGCGCCCTCGCCCAGAGTCGGGGAAATAGTGTTAGTGCTGGTAGCGGAAAGTTTGAAAGGCAGCGAACCTGCGTTTATCTTATCAGCAAGGGACTTTGCCGAATCATATGTGAAGCTTCCGCTGATAATACAATTTCCGTCAGTTATCGGGACGCTTACAGACGGCGCAGAAATGCACTCTTCGTCCATCCAGATGGAGATATAACCGTTTCCGGCAAGTTTGGTAGTCGCTTCACTGAACTTATCCCGTCCGCTGCTGTCCAGCGTCAGGGAGACCACCCATTCATAGCCGCCGTTATCGTCCGGCTGCTGGACTGCTTCCGCCTTGTCCACCTGAGTACCTGTAAGTATGGTCTCGCCGGTCTCCTCAGTTCCTTCCCTGAAAGTCAGGATAGCGGTCTCTCCCAGTTCGGCGACTGCCGCTTCCGGGTCAAAATCCGATTCCCCTGCCTGCCACGGGAAAGACACCATTACATGGTCTTTATTGTAATCAACATACACTTCGCTGTCGGTGATGTTCAGATTTATAAGACGCTGCTCGATGACCGCCTTTGCTGCGTCCATCTCGTCGTCGTCCGCCTCGTAACCGTCCTGCGGCTCAAAGGTAGCGTTGACTCCTCCCTGTATGTCGATACCCCAGCGTATCTCGTCCACGCCCTTGATATAAGTCGTGGCTGAGTCGCCGTAGTAGGTGTGTATTCCCGAAAAAGTCAGGAAGCCCAGCACGGCAATGCAGGCAACGACAATAAAAAACACAGGCTTTTTAATACGTCGCACTTGATTTCCTCCTAATTGCATTTATTCCGGCAGAAAGTCCGCCGTTAAGCCCATAAAGGCATAAATATCCGCTTTTGCATTTTGCAGCGGGCAAACGGATAACCACCGTTCCCCTGCCGTCCTGCTGCCAGCAACACTTTCAGTTCCCGACCGCTCCCTCCCGAAAAACAGGCGGAAAAGCTTGTCTTACAGCAGACAAAACGCACCGCCAGCGGCTCTTACCGCCCGTATGCGTCAGGAGAAGTTCAGCACAGATACGGCTGACCGCTGCTTTTACTATTATAGTATTTAATTTTCCAAAAGTCAATAGAAATTCAAAAATAACTGACCGTTCGGCGAAATTTCAAACTTGCGCTTGCAATCTCGTGTAAAATGTTGTATAATATCTTTGATTATTTTAAATCGAAAAAGAAAGGATCTGCGGAAATGTTTTTTCAGAAGGATATCGAGACTATGCCCCGTAAGGAACTGGAGAAACTTCAGCTGGAAAGGCTGAAGCACACTGTTGACTACTGTATCAGGAACGTGCCGTTTTACAGCAAGAGGCTTGCCGAAGCCGGCGTTACCGCCGAAAAGATCAAAAGTCTTTCAGACGTCAGGTACATACCCTACACCACCAAGGACGACATCAGGGATAATTACCCCACCGGTCTGTTCGGTCAGCCTATGAAAAACATAGTAAGGATACACGCTTCTTCGGGAACTACCGGAAAACCCACAGTTGTGGGCTACACCAAAAACGATCTGGAAAACTGGAGCGACTGCATGGCAAGGCTCTGTGCGGCAGTCGGCGCAAACGAGGACACTATCGTTCAGATATCCTTTGGGTACGGGCTTTTCACCGGCGCTCTGGGACTTCACTACGGTCTTGAAAAGCTGGGCGCAACTGTTATCCCCAGCTCCAGCGGAAACACCGAGAAACAGCTTATGCTAATGCAGGATCTGGGTACGAACGCACTGGTCTCAACGCCGTCTTACGCCGAATATATGGGCGAAATGGCTAAGGAACTCGGCGTGATAGACAAGATACACCTGAAACTGGGACTGTTCGGTTCAGAGGGCTGCACCGAGGAGATGAGAGATCAGATCGAGAAGATCTGGGGACTGTTCGCCACCGACAACTACGGAATGAGCGAACTGATGGGTCCCGGCGTCTCCGGCGACTGTGAGTTCCGCACAGGTATGCACATAAACGAAGATCACTTCCTTGCAGAGACCATAGACTCCAAGACCGGCGAACCGTTCTCCCACGGCGAACAGGGCGAACTGGTAGTCACCACCCTTACCAAGGAAGGCATACCGATGCTCCGCTACCGCACCAAGGATATCACCGAGATAAACTACGAGCCGTGCCGGTGCGGACGGA
>CANRLY010000186.1 GCA_947631585.1 uncultured Clostridia bacterium | reverse complement strand
GCGGCTTTTTCGGCTGCGACCCTGGAAACGGTAAGTATAGTTCCCTCAGTGGGGCGCATTACCGCTTTATACGCACCCTCCACGCCTTTTTCCAGTGCGCTTACGATACCTTCGCAGTCTGCTTCTTTCTTTCCTGCAAGACCTTTTGAGAAGCCTCTGAAAAGCAGGGAAAGTATAACGCCGGAGTTGCCCCTTGCGCCCCTGAGCAGTGCGGAAGCCGCCGTATCAGCCACCTGGGAAACGGCGGAGTCATCAGACATTCTGGCAAGTTCCGCCACTGAGTTTCCCATGGTCATAGACATATTCGTGCCTGTATCGCCGTCCGGCACAGGGAACACGTTAAGTTCGTCAACTTCTTTTTTTCTGTTCGCAATGGCGTTAGCACCGCTTATGAACGCATCACGCAGCAGTTTTCCGTTTATCAAAAGACTTCCTCCCCTAAGACCTCAGGTCAAGAGATCATGTTTTCTATAAAGACATTTACTTTGTTTACTTCCGTGCCGGTCTCGTTTTCAACTGCAAAGCGGACCTTGTTCACGATGCTTTCGCTGACGGCGGAGATATTCACGCCATAGCTGACGGAGATATGCAGGTCGATTATGAGCTTATTGTTCTTGACCCTGATGACCACGCCGTTATCCGTCTGAGGGCCTTTCAGTTTGCACCTTATCTTTTGTGCGGGACTACATTCGTCCATTCCCACAACGCCGAAGCAGTCGGACGCAGTTTTGCCGATGAGCCGTTTGAGGTACACAGCGGAAAGGCTGATAGTTCCTATATGGTTCTGAGTTTTTATCAATCCGTTCAGCTCCTTTACGAAAAAGTTGTCCCAAAAGGGCGGCGTTCGCCCTCGATAACAGTATAACACAATTATAGTTTCATTGCAAGAGATTTTACACTTGCATTAAGCAAAAAAATGTGATACAATATTAAAAACAGCAACTTTTTTAGTGTTTCAATTGATACCGAGGAGATAAAAGCTAATGAAATGTCCTTTTTGCAATTATGCCGACACCAAAGTGGTGGATTCCAGACCCAGCGACGAGAAGAAGCGCAGGCGGCGTGAATGTGTCAAATGCGGAAAGCGGTTCACTACCTATGAAGTGGTGGAAAAGCCGCTGCTGATGGTTTACAAGAAAGACGGGAGCTTTGAGCCGTTTGACAGAATGAAGCTGCTCAAAGGCATACAGACCGCCATCAAGAAGCGTCCGGTGAGCGTTGAGAGCATAATGGATCTGGTGGACAACATCGAAAACACCTATGCCAACGCTATGCTTACCGAGACCACCACCAACGAGATAGGAGACAAGGTGCTTGCCGGTCTGAAAGATCTGGATCTGGTGGCGTATGTGCGGTTCGCATCGGTGTACAAGGATTTCAACGATGTGGAGAGCTTTGTAAAGATAATTTCCGAACTTAACGCTTAACGTTTGACCCCTGAAAAGCGCAAAAAACAGCCGTCCCTGACAAGAGGGGCGGCTGAAATTTTACGGATAATCAAAAATAACTTCTTTGGTGGTGGTGTCCTCAGTGCCTTTTGGAAGCTCCAGAGTAGTGGTCACCCGGGAGGTGGTGGTCTTTATGGGTCTGCCGGTAAAGACGTTGCCGTCGCTTTCCGCAGGGTCGTCCGCCTTGCTGACGTTAAAGCTCTGAGGTATCTTTCCTGTAGTGCCGGAAGAAGTGGTAGTTTCCGGCAGGGTGGTGGTGACCGTCTCCGAAGAAACAGGGTCGTCTGCGATAGCCATGTCGTCGGCGGTGTCGTCGTCCACCGGACCGTCAGGCGGCTCTTTAGTTGAGTAGTCCACAAATTCCAGGTCGCTTGCCCCGAAAAGGTGTTTTATCACCACTTCCGCCTGAGTCATGAGCTTTTCCATGGGCAGGTCGGAATTATACTGCTCCGTGATGTAGGAAGAATACTCTCCGCTGCTTAATGTTTTAACGGAAAATTTAGTCTTATTCTCATCACGGGTCTGCTTCATGAAAACGAAAGTCAGCCCGATAAACACCACAAGCACCGTAAGAATACTAAGGTTGATGAAGTCGTACTTGCCTTTTAGGGAATCGAACGCCAGCGAATCCAGCATTTTGTCGGAGGGGGTCTCCTGGGCGGAGTCCTCCGCCGGCGTTTCGTCTATCTCCGGCAGTTCCTCTGCTTCGGGAAGTTCTTCTACTTCTGGCAGTTCCACCTGCTCAGGAGTTTCCTCAACATCAGGGGGAAGTTCCTCATATACCGGGATTTCCTCGACTTCCGGGGGAAGTTCCTCATATACCGGGGTTTCCTCCACCTCCTGGGGGAGTTCTTCATACACCGGGGTTTCCTCAACCACCGGGGGGAGTTCCTCATATACCGGGGTTTCCTCCACCTCCTGGGGGAGTTCTTCATACACCGGGATTTCCTCGACCTCCGGCGTTTCCTCCGCTTCCGTCAGGTCTTGCGGAGTCATTCCGGAAAACTGCCCAATGATGTCGTCTATCTCCTTTTCGGAGCTGAGGCGGCGTTGGCTTTCTGCGCTGACAAGCCCTTTTTCCGACATGACCAGATTCAGGCTCTCCTCCTGCCGGTCGGGATTTTCAGAGCGGTCTTTACGGGAAGCCGCCGTCAATTTGAAATTAAGATCGTCGTTCACGGTCTGCACCTCCTACTTGAGCAGCTGGTATGCGCTCACCGTATAGCAGCACAAAATAAGCGCTGTGGCGGCGGTTTTTACCAGTCGCAAAGATGCGTAGCCTGCGCCGCTTGAGGAGAGCTTTTTGCCAAGGCGTCCGAACAGGTCGGTGAAAAGCGGGAGCGCACCGGCAAATCCTATCGCCAGCAGCACCCAGTTTTCTCTGACAACGCCGAACAGTGCGGAGTTATCGGAAAAGTTTGTCTTTCCCACAAGGGCGAGCAGCCACTGTTTAAACCTTTCAAAGCTGTTAAAGAACAGCAGCGAAGCCCCTGCAAACGACAGCAGGATAGTATATATATTGCCCATAAGGGGCGGTTTATTATCAAAAAACTTTTTCAGCAAAAGGTTTTCAAGCCCGATGAACACGCCGAAGAACGCAGCCGCCGCAAGAAAGTTGAGTTCCGATACATACCACAGTCCCACCAGCAGTGAGGAGAGCAGAACGGTCAGGAAGTTAAGGGGCTTGTTCTTTTGGGAGATGGTATTTTGCGAAAAGAAGCGGCAAAGCGTGGAATTAAAGCCTGTGGCGATCCCTTTTACATAGCCTTTGAGCCGCAGCGGAAGCAGGTTTTCGGGGTAGGTGAAGCCGTTCATCAGACCCAGTCCCAGAGCCATGTCGTTATACCCGGC
>CANRLY010000185.1 GCA_947631585.1 uncultured Clostridia bacterium | reverse complement strand
CTGAGATAGGCAAGCTGACAGACTACATTTCCGGAACTTCGGCAAGGATAGCCGCCGCCATCACTAAAGGGAGCGGCGTTTCCGAAGCCATACAGCAGATAGCCGATCAGAACCTGAAAGCGCAGGAACGGTTAAAGTCGCTGCTGAAAGAGTTCGGTTACAGCGAAGATCATCTGGACATTCCCTACACCTGCAAGATCTGCAAGGACACAGGTTCGGTCATGGGGGAAAGATGTCAGTGCTTTAACGAACTGCTGAAAGCCAACGCCGTTGCCGACCTCAACGAAAAAAGCCACATTCAGCTGAGGGATTTTTCTGAGTTCAGGCTGGAGCATTACCCCGAAACGCCTTACCAGGGCATTTCCGTCAGGGAACTTATGCGCAGGGTGCTGGCTTACTGCCAGGACTATGCCGACAACTTTTCGCTCAGCTCCCCCTCCCTGCTTTTAAGCGGCGGCACAGGGCTTGGCAAGACCTTTCTTTCTTCAGCCATCGCAAAAGAGCTTACGGAAAAGGGCTTTTCTGTGATATTCAACAGCGTTCAGGACCTTCTCAACAACATAGAAAGCGAACATTTCGGGAGGTCTGACAACAACACCGCCGAACTGACGCTTACTGCCGACTTGGTGATACTGGACGATCTGGGTTCGGAATTTTCCACAAATTTTTCCGTTTCCGCTGTTTACAACATCATAAACGGCAGAATGAATTACGGCAAACCCACCATAGTTTCAACTAACTATTCCGCCAAGGAGCTAAACGAAAAGTACGGCGACAGGATAGTTTCCCGTATATCTTCTTTCGTTCCGCTGAGGTTCGAGGGAAAGGACATCAGGCAGATAATTACCCGAAGCGGCTCACGCTCCGCACAGAAAAAATAATATCGCAAAAATTATCCCGACAGCAGAACTGTCGGGATATCTTTATTTTACTATCACTTTATGGTAGACCTTTTTGCCCTTTTTGATTATCGCCTTTCCATCGAGTGCGATGACCGCATTGGGGTCGGCGACCTTGCTGTCGTTCACAGAAACTCCTCCCTGAACGACCAGACGTCTGGCTTCCGATTTAGAGGGCGCAAGAGAAGTTCTCACCAGCAGGTCGAGAATGTTCATTCCGCCGTCGGAAAGTTCGGAACCCTCTATCTCAGTAGACGGCATATCTGCGCTTGCCGCTCCGCTGCCGAAGATAGCCTTTGCCGCAGCAAGAGCCTTTTGCGCCTCCTCTTCCCCGTGGACAAGCTTTGTAAGCTCAAACGCCAGCAGTTCCTTTGCCTTGTTGAAATCTGCGCCCTGCATGGTCTTTTCCATTTCTTCAATTTCTTCTATGGGAACGAATGTCAGCATTTTCAGGCACTTGATAACGTCCGCATCGGCGACGTTCCTCCAGTACTGGAAGAAATCATAGGGGGAAGTTTTTTCCGGGTCGAGCCAGACTGCGCCTTTTTCGGTCTTGCCCATTTTCTTGCCCTCGGAGTTGAGCAGCAGGGTTATTGTCATGGCGTAAGCGTCCTTGCCAAGCTTCTTTCTGATAAGCTCAGTTCCGCCAAGCATATTCGCCCACTGGTCGTCGCCGCCGAACTGCATATTGCAGCCGTAGTCCTGGTAGAGTTTGTAAAAGTCGTAAGACTGCATTATCATGTAGTTGAATTCCAGGAAAGTAAGACCCCTCTCCATGCGCTGCTTATAGCACTCAAATGTGAGCATTTTGTTTACCGAAAAGCAAGCTCCCACTTCACGAAGCACATCTATATAGTTAAGGTCAAGCAGCCAGTCGGCGTTGTTTACCACCATTGCTTTGCCGTCTGAAAAATCAATAAAACGGCTCATCTGCTTCTTGAAACATTCAACGTTATGCTCGATGGTTTCCTTTGTAAGCATTTTGCGCATATCCGTCTTGCCGGAGGGGTCGCCTATCATACCGGTTCCGCCGCCCACAAGCGCAATAGGCTTGTTGCCTGCCATTTGCAGACGTTTCATCAGGCAAAGCGCCATAAAGTGACCAACGTGCAGGCTGTCGGCAGTGGGGTCAAAGCCGATATAGAACGTGGCTTTTCCTGCGTTGATAAGCTCTTTTATCTCCTCCTCGTCGGTAAGCTGCGCCAGCAGACCTCTTCTTTTCAGTTCTTCAAATACTGTCATTTTCTTCTCCTCGTTTTCTATAAAATTTTCATTTCAAGCGTTTTGGTGCGCTCGCTAAATCCCAGGGACTTGTAAAATTTATGCGCATTTTCGTTGAAAGACTTAACGCCCAGCCGCAAGTCGGTGCAGCCCTGCTCTTTTGCGTACTGACTTACAAATTCCATAAGTCTTTTCCCGATACCCTGCCGGCGAAAGCGTTCCTTAACTGCGAAGCAGTCCACCATGCAGACCTTGCGGGGACAGCGTGTCGGGTCGTTTATGTCCGTGAACTTAACGGCAGCGTAGGCGTTTATACCGCAGTCGTCATTTACTAATATGCTTTTATCTTCACTTTGCAAATAGTCCGAAAGCTCCCCTTTGAAATATTCCTGCGGCACAGAGCGGAAGTCAGTCGGGTCGCTGTTAACGTGCAGTTCGTGAAGTTCAAAAGCTATCTGCGCAAGCTGCTCTATATCGCTTTGAACGGCTTTTCTCAGCATAAGATCACCTCTGCTTAAATACCAAAAGCCCCCGAAGAGTAACTCTCCGAGGGCGAATAGAAACGCTGTACCACCTCAGTTTTATTGCCGGGGAAATACCCGACAACCTCTTATGCGCTGTAACGTGCGCCCACGAAAACGCCTACTTTGCTTTCAGCGCCCCAGCTCGGAGAGGTAATTCATCTGCGCCGCCGCACTTCCTTGCACCCACCGGAAGCTCTCTGCAGCAAGCCCTGCGCAAACTACTTATTCCCGTCGCAGCCTTTAACACAATAAAAATAGTATACACTCTTTTAATGTTTTTGTCAACCGCCATTGAGAAAAGTCATGAAATTTAAGAATTTTTTCAGAAATTGCCCTCAAAGCCCTTGAAATTTCTTTGAAAATGTGCAATAATACAAGTGTAAACTTTGACGCTGAGAAAGGATATGATAACATGGGAAAAATACTTGTCACCGGCGGCGCAGGCTTTATAGGCAGCCACACCTGCGTGGAGCTTCTGAATGCAGGCTATGACATCGTTGTGATGGATAATTTTTCAAACTCGAAGCCTGAAGCTCTTAACAGAATAAAAAAGATCACCGGCAAGGACTTTAAATTTTACCAGACAGATATGCTTGACGAACAAGGAACTGAAGCTATCTTCAAGGAAAACGAAATAGATGCGGTGATACATTTTGCCGGACTTAAAGCAGTGGGCGAATCGGTAGCAAAGCC
>CANRLY010000184.1 GCA_947631585.1 uncultured Clostridia bacterium | reverse complement strand
ACAAAGTTGTAGTAAGGACCACCGCCGACAGCGGTTTCGGGCATGGCATATGGTATTCGCTGGACGCCGGAAACACCTGGCAGGACGTAGAGACTTTGCCTGACGGAATGAGCAAAGGAGAAGGCGGTCAGGCGGTAGTTTCCACTGACGGAAAGACCATTGTATGGGTACCCGGAAAGGTAGGTTCTGACGGTTACTACACCAACGATTACGGCAAGACCTGGGGCAAATGCGAAGGTCTGCCCACAGGCTCTGTGCTGGAGTCTGACGTTATCGACCCGAACATATTCTACGGCATATCAGACGGGCAGTTTTATGTAAGCAGAGACGGCGGAAAGACGTTCACTTTCCTTACTCAGTTCTTACTGACGAACATTCAGGTACAGGCGAATCCGTTTGCTTCAGGGCAGCTTTACATCACTGCCGGTTCAGGCGGAGTTTACTTCCTTGACATTGACGATGGAGAGCTGAAAGGGCTGACTTCCGGCATAGAAGTAACGGCGTTAGGTCTTGGAAAGAACGAGCAGGAGGGTGAAGTTCCGGCGATATTCGCTTTAGGAAGCACCGAAGCTGACGGCAGCGGAGTATTCTTATCCACCGACAACGGTGCGACCTGGAAGCGCATAAACGACGACACCCAGAAGTGGGGCAATGTAAACCCTCGCATTTGCGGTGACCCAAAGGTCTTTGGCAGGTGCTACATCTCCACCAACGGCAGAGGCATCATTATGGGCAACAAGAAAGCAGATTGACTATCTCCCCGTCCGGGTAACGCCGGTCGGGGAACTTTTTTTCAAAAGTTCCCCGACACCGAGCCGCCAACGGCGGCTCGGTGTCTGCGGGCGGCAACGCCGCCCGCAGACCTGCATGGCGCTGCTCGCCGAAGGCGAGGCGGCGAAACCGCCGCAGCGCCATGCAGGCATTAACGGCTGTTTCCAAAATGTATCAGAATTGTAATCAACCGCAGGAACTTGTTACTAAATAAACCGCAGCAGCTGGGAAAAATGTTGCTAAGGAAAAAACCAGCAAATAAACGAATACCGCTACGAAAACGTTTTTTGTAAACGTTGTCTATTCAAAATCACCAAATACAATTATAGTTTATATTGCATAATGCTTATTGACTGGAAGTTAATATTCTGATATAATTGTTTATATGCGGAAGCGTGCAGCCTGTTGCTGCTGTAAAACCCGGCTGTAATTTTTCTGTAACTTTCAGAACGCCGGCAACTCGCTCCGCTGCTGTTCTTGCAGACAAGAAGGATCTATACATTGATTTTTTAAGGAGGTTTTTTCACATGAGAAATGCAAAACGCATTGCCGCTGGAACAGTTGCAGCTATCTGTGCTTTGAGTATGATAGGCTGCGGCAAGGACGACGGCAGTAAAGATTCTTCAGGATCGGCTATTGCTCTTACTAAATCCCAAAAGGAAGCAGTTCAGACTCTGGCTGACAGCGGCGTTCTTCCTGACGTCGAACTCAAAAACAAGGAACTTAACTGGTTCGGTCACTATCCTATCAACCCCGGCGAAGGTCAGGTAGCCAGCCCTGATATCGAACTCTTTGAAGTTAAATACGGCGCAAAGATCAAGGATAATACTACTACCTGGGATAAGAGATTCGATGACCTCGCCGCCCTCGTTATGGCTCAGAAAGCTCCGGACTTCTTCCAGGCGGACGATATGGACGTGTTCCCTAAGGGCGCTATCAAGGCTATGTTCCAGCCTATAGACGACTATGTGGACCTTTCCTCTCCCCTTTGGACTGACGTAAAGGAAACTGCTGATAAATTTGTATTTAACGGCAAACATTACATAGCTACTATACAGATAACTCCTAACCAGGTATGCGTTTACAACAGAGCAACTATCCAGGCTGAAGGCCTTGACGACCCTGCTGAACTGTTGGCTAAAAATGAGTGGACTATGGACGCTTTCTGGCAGATGTGCGAAGACTTCGTTGACACAAGCGCAGATAAGTACGCTCTCGACGGATTCTGGTTCTATGACGCTATCCAGCAGACTACAGGCGTTCCTATGCTCGACCTCGTTGACGGTAAGATCGTTAATAACCTGAAGAGCGCTGAGATCGCAGCTATCGAACAGAAAATGTACGACGAGGCTCAGAGCGGTATCTGCTGGCCCAGAAAAGACCATAACTGGAGCACCCGTGGAAACGGCGAACGTAACGGCGCAGGTTTGGGCGAAGGCAAGACCCTCTTTATCCCCATCGGTATCTGGGGCATAACTGCAACTCCTGATGTGGTTGCAAATGACGGATTCGGCGATGTTGAAAAGGGCGAAGTAATGTTCGTTCCTATGCCGGATAACACCGACAACGCTCCTTACTACACCAGCGCTCGTATCAACGGATACGCTCTCTGTAACTTCGCTCCTAACCCTGAGGCTTTCGCAGCATTCATGAACTGCAAGAGAGCTTGCGTTATGGACGAAAGCATTCAGCAGATCAACAAGGATCAGATGAGAGATTCCTATAAGTGGTCTGACGAAATGATCGAAATGTATGACACTATCTGCGACATGGCTCTTGCTAACCCTGTATTTGAGTTCCATCAGGGCGTAAACGATGAGTTGGCTACCCTCTTCGCAAATACCATAACCTCTGCTACTATGATGGAGACTGACGAGGGCTACAAGTCTTGGACCGTTGTAGTTGAAGAAAACTTTGACAGAGTTGAATTCTTCGTTAATGAAGCTAACACCAAGGTCGCTGACCAGCCTACTAAATAATAGGTGTGATACAAAACTCCTCCGCTTGTCGGGGGAGTTTTTTTGTGCGCAGATCCCCGTCCGCCAACTGCGCCATTCGCCTAATTGCGCCGCCCTTGCGCCTTGCTGGATTCCTGCACCGCTTGCCTAACTGAGCTGTCCCCTGCGTTCGGTTGGACTATCACGCCTCCCATGCGCCGTGTTGAATTTCACTGCCGCTTGCCTTTAACTGAGTTGCTCCGTGTCCGACTGAATCCCTGCTCCGCTTGCCAATTAAGCCGCCCTGCGCTGGATTGAATTTTCTGCGCCGCTTGCAACTGAACCGCCCATGCGCTGGGTTGGATTTCGTGGCGGCCTAGTCCAAAGAAGATGTGCGGTTCGCCTTCAAGGGCAGGACGGAAATAAAGGCATAATGACAAAAAAGGAACTCCTCACTTCCATTTCGGAAGTGAGGAGTTTTCGGTTTGGTCTTTTTGTTAAACGGGAAATTGCTTATTTCTTCTTTTTCGGTTTTTGTGCCGGCAGTTCCTCATACATGGCGTTGAATAAACCTGTCAAAAACTCTCTATTGTCAACTTCGTCCACCAACAACATCTCTTTTGCTCCCTCATAGGGTAATTCATATGTCGCTGTTGGCATATAGCTGATCGCTGCTTTTATTGGTTTTACAAGCAACCTGTCATCATAGATACCGCCTACGAT
>CANRLY010000183.1 GCA_947631585.1 uncultured Clostridia bacterium | reverse complement strand
GTGGGACTTGTGGCTCAGGTCAGACTGGGCGAGAAACTGGGCTATATTTCCCGGGAAAATTCAAAGCGTGTTGAAAACCTGCTGAAAAGAGCAAAACTGCCTGTCAGGATACCGGACTATGTTGATAAAGACGTCCTGATAAAGAAACTTTATACCGACAAAAAGGTCAGAAACGGCAAGCTGCGCTTTGTGTTCCAGAAAGAAATAGGCGATGTGATGCAGTTTGGAGATAACTGTTTTGCCAGAGAGGTCGCCGAGGACGAGATAGCAGCCGTCATAAGGGATATGTAAGACGGTCAAGGAGAGATTCTTATGGCAAAAGTGATCTGTATGTGCGGAAAAATTTGCAGCGGCAAAACTTCGTATTCTCAGAAACTGCGCAAGCAACTGCCGGCTGTGACGCTGTCGGTGGACGAGATAACGCTGGCTTTGTTTGAACAGCATATCGGAGATAAGCATGACGAGGTAGTTGCTAAAGCTGAAAAATACCTGTATGATAAATCGCTGGAGCTTATCGAGATAGGCGTAAATGTGATACTCGACTGGGGATTCTGGCAGAAAAGCGAACGTGAGTTCGCCAGAAGCTTTTACGGTGCAAGAAATATACAATGTGAATTTCACTATGTCGATATCTCCGAATCGGATTGGCAGAGAAATATAGCCGAACGCAACAGGAAAGTCCAAAGCGGCGAAATATCGGCGTATTATGTGGACGAGGGACTTGCTGAAAAGTTCAGCCGGTTATTTGAAAGACCTGACGAGTCGGAAATAGACGTCCTGTGCAATAATAACTGAAAGGGGAACTTGTATGAATGTAAGGATAACGCCGGCTGCTCTCAGCGGCAAAGTGACCGTGCCGCCGTCTAAAAGCGTTGCTCACAGACTTATAATATGCGCAGCTCTGGCAAAGGGCAGATCGGTTATAGATAACGTTCAGGTCTCAATGGATATATCGGCTACAGCAAAGGCAATGGAAGCTCTGGGCGCAAAGATCATGCTGGAAAACGGAAAAGCAGTGGTGGACGGTATTTCGGAAGTTCCCGAAAAAGCTACGATAGACTGCCTGGAATCCGGCTCTACACTGCGGTTTCTGATACCTGTGGCGGCGGCTCTTGGTGCGGAAACTGAGTTCCACGGAAAAGGCAAGCTGCCGGAAAGACCTATAACCCCTTACCTGACTGAATTTCCCAAACATGGCGCAGAGTTCTTGTATAACGGAACAATGCCGTTTACTGTAAAAGGCAGACTCAGCGGCGGAGACTTCTTTGTTGACGGCGGGATCTCCTCACAGTTCATAACCGGACTGTTGCTGGCTCTGCCGCTGACAGGCGAAAAAAGCCGGGTAATACTGACTTCCAGACTGCAATCCGGTCCGTATGTGGATATAACTATGGACTGTATGAGACTCTTCGGCTGCGAGGTCAGCCGCATACCGGAGGGCTACGCCGTGGACAACTGCGGATTCAGACCGTGTAACTGTCGGGTGGAGGGGGATTACTCCCAGGCGGCGTTTTTTGAAGTGGCTGACAGCCTGGGTTCTCATGTGGAACTAGGGGGGCTTAATGTAAATTCTTTTCAGGGCGACAAAAAAATCGTTGAAATTTGCAGAGAGATAGTGTATAATAAAGACGGTAGTTTGTCTCCTTTTAAACTGGATTGCTCTGATATCCCCGATCTTGTGCCGATTCTTGCCGTGCTTGGCAGCTTTTGTAAGGGAAGATCTGAGATAACCAACGCAGCAAGACTTCGCTTAAAGGAGTCGGACAGGCTTCACGCAATGACGGTCTGCCTGAATGAACTCGGCGGCAAAGTGGCTGAGTTTGACGACCGGCTGGTCATAGACGGCGTGGATAAGCTGAAAGGCGGAACGGTCAGGGCTTTTAACGACCACCGTATCGCTATGGCGATGGCTGTAGCCGCAACTCGCTGCGACGAGCCTGTTGTAATAGAGGGCGCAGAATGCGTAAGCAAGTCCTACCCGGATTTCTGGGAAGTCTACAAAAGCCTCGGCGGACAGATCGAAGTCATGGAATGAACGTGATGTTCATGGGCAACTGAACGGCCGCATATTATAAATTCTGCAAGGAGCGCACAAATGGCTGATTATATTTCCTATATAAGAAAAATGGTGGGTCATTCTAAAATATTTCTGGACGGCGCTTGCATTGCCGTCACCGATGAAATGGGAAGAATACTGCTCCAGAAGAGAAACGGCAGCGGAAAGTGGGGGCTTCCCGGCGGATTGTCTGAACTTGGCGAATCGCTGGAACAGACCGCTTTGCGTGAACTTCGGGAAGAGACAGGGCTTATCGGGGAAGTAGACTGCCTGGTGGGTATCTATTCCGCTTATGACGCCGAATATACAAACGGCGATAAAGCTCAATGTATCGTTACTCTTTTCGGCGGACATACAGTAGGCGGCAAACTTACCTGCGATGGTGTGGAAACGCTGGAGCTGGGGTATTTTCCGTCGGACGGTCTGCCTGAGATATTCTGTAAACAACACGAAGATATGATAAATGACTTTTTTTCGGGTGCAAGGGGAGTTTATAAATGACCTTGTAAGCCGATCACTATATTTGCAGTAACAGGAGGAAACACAATGGCATCAATTTGGAAGAATAACATCAGCGTTTCTGTTTTCGGCGAGAGCCACGGTCCTGCTATAGGAGTGGTCATGGACAACCTCCCTGCCGGAGAGTATATAGACATGGAAAAACTGATGGAATTCATGGCAAGACGTGCTCCCAAGAAAAACAAGACGTCCACCCAGCGCAGAGAAAGCGATATGCCGCAGATAATGTCAGGTTATCTCAACGGCAAGACCACGGGAACGCCTCTTTGTGCGTTTATAAGCAATACCGATACCCATTCCCAGGACTATAATAATATCTCACGCCTTGCAAGACCCGGACACGCCGACTATACAGGCACGCTGAGATACGGCGGATTCAACGATGTCAGAGGCGGCGGACATTTTTCTGGAAGACTTACCGCTCCTATATGCTTTGCCGGAGCTGTGGCAGGTCAGATACTTGAAAGACGAGGTATCTATACAGGCGCTCATATACTTGAGATACACGGCGTAAGAGACCGCTCTGTTGACCCGATAACCGTTACAAAGGACGATATCGTCAATATGAGAAAAAGCGAATTTCCTGTTATAGATGCTGAAAAAGGCAAGGAAATGATCGCAGATATCACTAAAGCAGCCTCCTGCGGAGATTCGGTGGGCGGAATAGTCGAATGTGTGTCAATAAACGTCCCGGCAGGTATCGGAAGCCCGATTTTTGACGGTATCGAGAATAGTATCGCTTCGCTGGTGTTTGGTATACCGGCAGTCAAGGGACTGGAATTTGGCGCAGGCTTTAATTGCGCAAAAATGCTTGGCAGCGAAAATAACGATGAGTTTTATGTGAACGAGACAGGCCATGTTGTCACAAGAACTAATAACCACGGTGGTATCCTGGG
>CANRLY010000182.1 GCA_947631585.1 uncultured Clostridia bacterium | reverse complement strand
GGACTGCAAAAAGGCTCTTGTTGAGGCTGACGGCGATACCGAAAAGGCTGTGCTTATCCTGCGTGAGAAAGGTCTTGCTACTCAGGCTAAGAAGAGCGGCAGGATCGCAGCAGAGGGTATTGTTACCTCGGTTGTAAAGGGCAATGTGGGCGCAGTCGTTGAAGTAAATATCGAAACTGACTTTGCCGCAAACAACGACGAGTTCAAGGCGTTCGTTGCAGCGGTGGCTGATACAGTAATAGAAAAAGCTCCGGCTGATGTTGAGGAGCTTAAAAAGACTGTTATAAGCGGCGGCGACAAGACCGTTGAGGAAGCGCTCCAGGATCTGTTCATCAAGATCAGAGAAAATATGGTTATCCGCAGATTCAAGAGACTTGAGGGCGTGCTCGTGCCTTATGTGCATGGCGGCGGAAGCATCGGCGTAATGGTAAGATTGGACACCGATCTGGCTGCCGATAAGGTGTTTGATATCGGCAAGGACTGCGCACTTCAGGTGGCTGCAATGAACCCTGCTTATCTGGATAAAGCGTCCGTCCCTGCGGAGGATATCCAGGAGGAAAAGAAGGTCATTATCGCTCAGATGGCAGAAGACCCCAAAATGGCAAGCAAGCCGGAACAGGTCAAGGAAAAGATCGCCGAAGGAAAACTTGGAAAGTTCTACAGCGAGAACTGCCTGCTTGAACAGGCTTTCGTAAAGGACGATAAGGTTTCTGTAGGAAAGTATGTTGAAAGTTCTGCCAAGGCTCTCGGAGGCTCCGTCAAGGTAGCTGAATATGTTCGCTTTGAAAGAGGCGAGGGCATTGAGAAGAAGGAAGATAACTTTGCCGATGAAGTTGCAGCAATGACCGGAAACAAGTAAAATAGAAAAGCGGGGCGGACGCCCTGCTTTTTTTGTTAAAACAATATATTTTATCATTGCTGATATTTCAAATAAAATGTTAAATTTCACGCCGGTGAGCCTATAGAGCCGCTTTCACTCTTGACAAGTTTTTAAAATAGTCGTAAAATATGTAGAGCAAAATGGCGTGATCTTATGTAAAAAGATAGAAAAAGAGATAAGATCTGTGTTGTGTTTGGAACATGGAGGTAGTTATGAAGGAAAAATTGAAGAACTTATTCTACAGGAATATTCTGTTTCTGCTGTTTGTGTTGTCTTCACTTGTCAATTCGTTTCTGCTAAGAGCTTTTACCGTAAAGAACTATTTCAGCCTGAAACCGGTACTTGCCGATATAGTGATCGTGCTTGTCATAAGCGTTTTCGGATTTCTTATCAAAAACCCAAAGAGACGGTTTGCATACTATATGCCGTGGACCTGTATTTTTGTGGTGCTTTGCGTGGCAAATTCCATCTACTATACGAATTACCGCTCGTTCATTTCGATCTCTCTTATCTCCACCGCTACTCAGCTCGGCGGAGTAATGGACGCAGTTACCGAGAATATACTGGAAGTCAAGGACCTGGTGTTCATCTGGGCGATACCGGCTATGATCGTTGCTTATATCCTCCTCAAGAAAAAGGAGGGCTACTTTGAAAAAGTAAAGGAGACCCAGAAACGAACCAAGTCCGCCCTGACGACTCTTTCTACCGCCGGGGTCTGTTTGGTGCTGTTTGCTATAAACCTTACCGGCACTGACCTTTCCAGACTTGCCAAACAGTGGAATAGGGAGTATGTGGTCTCCCGATTCGGACTTTATACTTATCAGATAACCGATACCGTCTCCAGTATCAGGGCAAAACTGAATATTCTGTTCGGCTATAAGAAAAACCGTGAGATATTCGATGAATTTTACGAGGAAAAGAACAAGACGGAAGAAGCGGTGAGCGATACCAACGAGTATACCGATATTTTCAAGGATAAGAACGTTATAGTTATCCATGCGGAAAGTATCCAGCAGTTCTGTATAGGTACTTACTTCAACGGCGAACCGCTTACCCCGAACCTGAATAAACTGGTGGACGAGGGACTGTATTTCTCCAACTACTATGCTCAGGAAAGCGTGGGTACAAGCTCGGACAGCGAATTTACTTTCTCTACTTCGCTTATGCCTGCTTCCAGCGGAACTGTTGCTATAAACTATTGGGACAGGGACTATGTTTCTATCCAGAAATGTATGAAACAACTGGGATATTATGTTTTCAGTATGCACGGAAACAACGGCTCCTACTGGAATCGAATGAACTTCCACAGCTCTCTGGGATATGACAGATTCTTTAACTACGACAGCGATTTTGACATCGACGAGACTATAGGTCTTGGACTGAGCGATAAGTCGTTTTTCAGACAGTCCATAGAAAAGATCAAAGAGATAGCAGCCAACGGAAAGTTCTATGGCACAATGATAATGCTCACCAACCATACGCCGTTTACCGATATCGAGAACCACAGCGACTTTAAGGTGACTTTCGATTACATGAAGCTCAATGAGGAAACAGGCGATTATGAGTATTATTCCGCTCCATTCATGGAGGGAACTAAGCTTGGCAGCTACTTCAAGTCGGTGAATTACGCCGATGCGGCAATAGGTCAGTTTATCGAAGATCTGGACAGAGAGGGTATCCTTGACAATACGATACTTGTTATCTACGGCGACCACGACGCCAAAGTGAAAGAGCAGTTCTATGAGCAGTATTATAATTACGATCCTTTCACTGAGACCATACGCACCGAGGACGACGAGGGCTATATCCCCGTGGACGACTTTGCATACAGCATAAACAGACGTGTTCCGTTTATAATCTGGAGCAAGAACGGCGAGTGCGAACCGAAAGAGATAACTCAGGTCATGGGAATGTACGATGCGCTCCCCACCTTGGGAAATATGCTTGGATTCAAGGACGAGTATGCGTTGGGTCATGACGTGTTCAGCTTCAAAGAGGACGAGGAGAACCTGGTCATCTTCCCGAACGGCGATTTCGTTACGGATACTATCTACTACGACAGCCAGATGGATTCTTACTTCGACCTGAGCAACTACGAAAATGTTGCGATGCACGCTTCCTGCAACCAGCAGTTTGCCAACAAAAAGCCGGAGGAGATATTCTCAGACGAATATGTAGGATACAAGACCGCTGAAAACGAGACCTACAATGCCGAAAATTACGAGACCCACAAGAATAACGGCGCAGTGGACGATAATTACATTTCGGAAAGAAGCCAGATCGCAGAGCATGAAATAACCGTTTCAAATGCTATAATTTATTACGATATACTCAGGCGTATCAAGGAAGAGGGCGGAAGCCTTGACAATATCGAGGAAAGTATCCAGGATATGACCAAGACTACGACTTCCAGGGCGACAACTACCGCTCCGCCGCAGGAGTCAGTATCGGCGGTAACTACAGCTCCGCAGACTTCCACGGAAGCTCCGGTCGGGGGAACTGAATCTCCGGTGGCTTCCGGCTCTGAAGTAAGCAGTTCCGGCAGCGAGAGCACATCTAAAACAGAAGGCACGACAGTGACTTCTTATGCCCCGGACAGCGCCGCCAGGACCAGCACGGCAGCCTGACTTTAAAAAACA
>CANRLY010000181.1 GCA_947631585.1 uncultured Clostridia bacterium | reverse complement strand
ATCGGCTTTTTCGCCGATAAGTTCGCAGGTGACGTTTTTGACGTTTATCCCCTCAAGATTTATAACAGCAGGGTCGCTGACAAGAGACTTATCCAACTGACCGTGACCAACGTCCACAGCGTAAACCTTAGCGGCTCCGTGTTTCAGCATACAATCGGTAAATCCGCCGGTCGATGCGCCAAGGTCAACGCAGACCATTCCGCCAAGTTCCAGAGAAAAAGCCTCGATCGCTTTTTCAAGCTTCAGCCCTCCCCTGCCCACATAGGGACATATTTCGCCTGATATTGTAATTTCACATTCTTCGCCGACGCCGAACGATGGTTTGGTTATCTGCTTGCCGTCCACCAGAACGCAGCCTGCCTTGATAAGCTCCTTTGCGTGTTCCCTGCTTCGGGCAACGCCCTTTTCAGCCATAAAAATGTCAAGTCTTAAAGTTTTCATATCATACCGGCTACAGTCTCAGCCATTTGTCCGGCTGTAAATCCAAGTTCCGCAAATGCTTGTTCAACGGTCTCCTGCTTCACATATTTGTTTATTGCCAGAGGTATAACGTTGTCAAATTCGGCTGCCAGCTTCTGTGAGACCGAGCCGTTATAATAGCTTTCTTCAAAGAAAAAGACTTTGTCATAATTCTTGATGATCTTTTTGACTCTGGCGTTTATGGGGAAAATATTTATCAGCTTCAGGATATCGCACTGCACCCCTGAATCCGCCAATATATCGGCTGCTTTGAGCAGGTTGCTGTAAAGTCTGCCGTAAGTTATCAAAAGAATTTTACTGTTATTGTTCTTATAGATATAAGAAGTTGTTTTTCTGAGTTCGGAAACTTCCGTAGTATCATTGCCTTTTGGATATCTTACAACAGCAATGCGGTTTTCTTTATATAAAGCGGCGTTAAGGCAAAGTTTCAGTTCTCCGTAAGACGACGGCGAATAGATCGAAACGTTAGGCACAGAAGTAAGCATAGGCACGTCAAAAATACCATTGTGCGTTTCGCCGTCATCGCCGACTATACCGGCTCTGTCAACGCAGATGACCGTGTGTATCTCACCTATAGAAAGATCGTGTATTATCTGATCGTAGCATCTTTGCAGAAATGTTGAATACACCGCAAACACCGGGGTCATTCCCATAGAGGCTAGACCGCCGCAGAATGTAACTGCGTGTTCTTCGGCAATACCCACATCGTAAAATCGGTCCGGCAGCTCCTTGCTGAAATACTGAAGTCCCGTGCCGTACTTCATTGCGGCTGTGACTGCGTATATCCGCTTGTCCTGTTTGGCAAGAGCTACCAGTTCTTTCCCGAATATATTTGAAAAGCTGTCCTCAACGATAACGTCAGGATTGCCGGTCTCGATCTCAAATGCGCTGATACCGTGGTAACCTCCGGGATTTTTTTCAGCCGGCGCATAGCCTTTGCCTTTAACAGTATAGACTGCCACAACGACCGGCCGCCTTTTTGACTTAGCCGCCCTGAGACCTGATTCCAGCTCTTTTATGTTGTGACCGTCCACCGGACCTACATATTCAAATCCCAGGTCCTCAAAGATCGTTCTTCTGAGAACTATATTTCTCAAAGCGTCCTTGGTGTTTTTCAAAGTACCCTTGACAGGTTTTCCTACTACAGGTATCTTGTCCAGCGTGCTTCTTACCGCATCTTTTGCGCTGATATAGTGGTCGTTGTATCTGAGTGTGGACAGGTACTTTGCCATTCCGCCCACATTCTTTGAAATGGACATTTCATTGATATTGAGTATGATTATAAGATTAACGTCAGACTTTCCGGCGTTGTTCAGCCCCTCATATGATATTCCGCCGGTAAACGCCCCGTCGCCTACA
The DNA here is from genome assembly GCA_947631585.1 of uncultured Clostridia bacterium. Taxonomy (GTDB): domain Bacteria; phylum Bacillota; class Clostridia; order Oscillospirales; family Ruminococcaceae; genus JAAZZIT01. The sequence goes on along the minus strand of CANRLY010000181.1, from coordinate 1,717 downwards.
ACCGCCACGGCGTAATTCTTGCTGCCCTGTATCTTCATTGCGCTGGCTATCCCGAACGCAGATGAAACAGCAGTTGAGCTGTGACCGGTTATTACCGGGTCGTGAACTGATTCGCAGGGCTTGCAGAAGCCTGACAGACCGCCCTTTTTCCTGAGCGTTGAAAATTTCTTATAACGCCCGGTAAGTATCTTGTGGGTATACGCCTGATGCCCTACGTCAAATATTATCTTATCTTCCGGCGAATCAAATATCCGGTGTATAGCAACAGTCAGCTCGACAGTTCCCAGATTGGAGGACAGATGACCGCCGTTATTAGAAACGGTCTTTATCAGTTCTTCCCGAATCTGCCTGCACAGGATATCGCACTGTCTGTAAGTCATTTTTTTCAGGTCGGCAGGCAGGTCAAGGTTTTTAAGGTCGATAGGCTCTTCGATACCTGCCTTGTTGTTTTTAGTATTCATTATATGATTGCTCCAAATCAATTTTTTCTGATAAGAAGGTATTCAGTGAGGTCTTTTAAAAATCCGCTGTTGTCAAAAGCGTCCAGCGATCTAACTGCTTCAGCGGTAAGACGTCTGGCTTCTGCCTCGGCTCGTTCCAGCCCCATGAGTGAAACGTAAGTAGATTTATTCTGCTCTTCGTCAGAACCAATGGGCTTGCCCAGCTCCTCAAAACTTCCCTTGACGTCCAGTATATCGTCGATTATCTGAAAAGCCCTGCCAAGGCTGTCGGCATATTCCCCGGCGGCTTCGCAAAGGTCGTCCCTGCCGCCCAATATGCAGCCAATTTTGCAGGAGGCTTTTATCAATGCGCCTGTTTTAAGACTTTGCAGCAGGTTCAGTTCATCTATGGAAATAGTTTTGTTTTCCGAATCCATGTCTATGACCTGACCGCCGATCATTCCGTTTACTCCGACCGACTCCGCAAGGACTCCCGCAACCTTTACCGCAGTTTCAAATGAGATCTCCTGCTTTACAGCTTTCTTTGCTATGATCTCAAAAGGAAGCGTGTTCAGAGCGTCCCCGGCCAGAAGCGCAAGGGCTTCGTTGAACTGTTTGTGGCAGGACGGTCTGCCTCGTCTGAAATCATCGTTATCCATGCAGGGCAGATCGTCGTGGATAAGCGAGAAAGTATGGATCATTTCCAAAGTACAGGCAATATCTGTAACAGCAGAGGGGTCGCCTCCGCACATACGGCAAAATTCCAGGGTCAGCACCGGCCGTATGCGTTTTCCCCCTGCCATAAGGGAATATTCCATTGCATCGCATACCGCTTTCTGATATTCGGGCTTGTCCAAAAAAAGCGTTTTCAGACAGGCTTCGATATCAGCCCGGTAATTTTCAAATATAAGTTTATTATTTTCCGTCATGAAAACACGACCTTTCAGGCGTCATCTTCGCCGATCATTTTTATCTGGAGCTTTGCCTGTTCCAGCTCTTTCTTGCAATCGGCAGACAACGCCACAGCTTCTTTGTACAATTCAAGTGAACTCTCCAGCGAGACTTCACCTTTTTCAAGGATAGCCACTATCTCATTTATCCTGTCAAGGGACTTTTCAAAACTCATTATCTTTATCTCCCATATCAGTATTGATAATTTCAGCTTCAGCCGTTCCTGAAGAAAACCTTATGCTTACCCTGTCGCCGGAAGTCAGGTCATTTGCATTTCTGACCGCCGCTCCGTTTCTGGTAACGATAGAGTAGCCTCTTTCCAGCAC
>CANRLY010000180.1 GCA_947631585.1 uncultured Clostridia bacterium | reverse complement strand
AGGACCGTCCGCCAGATAGCCTTTTCCCTCCATGTAAGTGCGTTCACGGATATCTTTCACATAAGCGTACCCGTAGCGGTTGTTCTTTCTCGAACGCCACTTTCCGAACGCCTGATAGTATTCTTCCGACTGATTCTGATAAGAGGAGGATTTAGCCACATCGAGCAGATATTCGCTGTTAGCGGTCTGTTTCTTGTCGTCCTCAACAGTTTTCAATCTGCCTCTCCCCTTTCTGAAAATCTACACTTCATCATTATAATTATAACACGCTATGACATTTGTTAATTTAACATAACCAAAAACAAATACTAAACAAACTGTAAAAGAGACCCCGCAGCCAAAGCCACGAGGTCTCATAATTATCAGTTGTGCAATTGGACTGAACCTGACAAATTAGTCACGAACAGCAGTTACAACTCCGGAACCAACGGTTCTTCCGCCCTCACGAATAGCGAAACGAAGTCCCTCTTCGATAGCGATAGGAGTGATAAGCTCAACGTCCATAGTAACGTTATCGCCAGGCATACACATTTCCTTGTCAGCAGGAAGAGTGATAACGCCGGTAACGTCAGTAGTTCTGAAATAGAACTGAGGTCTGTAGTTGTTGAAGAAAGGAGTATGACGTCCGCCCTCTTCCTTCTTCAGAACGTAAACCTGTCCGGAGAACTTGGTGTATGGGTGAATAGAACCGGGCTTGCAGAGAACCTGTCCTCTTTCGATGTCGCTTCTCTGGATACCACGGAGCAGAGCGCCGATGTTGTCGCCTGCCTCAGCGTAGTCAAGCAGCTTTCTGAACATCTCGATACCGGTTACAACGGTCTTAGCTCTTTCCTCGGTCAGACCGATGATCTCAACTTCCTCGTTGAGCTTCAGCTGTCCTCTTTCAACTCTACCGGTAGCAACAGTACCACGTCCGGTGATGGTGAATACGTCCGCTACAAGCATCAGGAAAGGCAGGTCAGCCTTTCTTTCAGGAGTAGGAATGAACTCGTCTACAGCGTCCATCAGGTCGAGGATCGGCTTGTAAGCGGGGTCGTCCAGGTTTTCGGGAGCTTCCAGAGCAGCCAGAGCAGAACCCTTGATGATAGGAGTATCATCGCCGGGGAACTCATACTTATCAAGCAGCTCTCTGATATCCATTTCAACCAGTTCGAGCAGCTCTTCGTCGTCAACCTGGTCTGCCTTGTTCATAAATACAACGATAGCAGGAACGCCAACCTGACGAGCAAGCAGCAGATGCTCTCTTGTCTGAGCCATAGGTCCGTCAGAAGCGGCAACTACAAGGATAGCTCCGTCCATCTGAGCAGCGCCGGTGATCATGTTCTTTACATAGTCGGCGTGACCGGGGCAGTCAACGTGAGCATAGTGACGGTTCTTGGTCTCATACTCAACGTGAGCGGTGTTGATGGTGATTCCTCTTTCTCTCTCTTCGGGAGCAGAGTCGATGTTAGCATAGTCCTTCTTCTCTGCAAGACCCTGCATAGCAAGAGTCTTGGTGATAGCAGCGGTAAGGGTGGTCTTACCGTGGTCAACGTGTCCGATGGTACCAATGTTAACGTGGGGCTTGGTTCTTTCAAATTTTGCCTTAGCCATGGAAATTTTCCTCCTTAGATTTCTTGATTCTTAAATAAAAAATTTACAAATTAATTATACCAGAATATTTCTGATAATGCAATAGTCTGCTGAAAAATTTTTTTCAGACTTATAGATCTTGTCAATCGTTTGCCTTGTTTCTGGAAGTCATGATCTTCTCGCCAATAGACTTAGGAACTTCGATATAGCTGTGAGGCTCCATAGAATACTGACCTCTTCCCTGCGTCTTGGAACGAAGGTCGTTTGAGTAACCGAACATTTCAGACAGCGGAACAAGAGCGTTTATCTGCTGAGCGCCGGGTCTCGCCTCCATGCCCTGGATCTGACCACGGCGGGAGTTCAGGTCGCCGATAACATCGCCCATATACTCCTCAGGCACGATAACGATGACTTTCATGATAGGTTCGAGAATAACAGGGTCTGCTTTCTTCATAGCCTCTTTGAACGCCATTGAACCGGCGATCTTGAATGCCATTTCCGAAGAGTCCACCTCGTGGTAAGAACCGTCATACAGTTCTACCTTTACGTCCACTACCTGGAATCCGGCAAGCACGCCCGACTCCATAGCTCCTCTGATACCGGCGTCTACCGCAGGGATATACTCCTTGGGGATAGCTCCGCCGACGATAGAGTTAGTGAACTCATAGCCCTTGCCCGACTCGTTAGGCGATATCCTGATCTTAACGTGACCGTACTGACCTTTACCGCCGGACTGTCTGGCGTACTTGTGGTCAACGTCTGCATCACGTCTGATAGTCTCCTTATAGGAAACCTGCGGAGCGCCTACATTTGCCTCGACCTTAAATTCACGGAGAAGTCTGTCAACGATGATCTCCAGATGAAGTTCGCCCATTCCGGCGATTATCGTCTGACCGGTCTCATCGGAAGTCCATGTTCTGAAAGTCGGATCCTCCTCAGCCAGTTTGGAGAGGGCGATGCCCATCTTCTCCTGACCTGCCTTAGTCTTAGGCTCTATAGCCAACTGGATAACAGGCTCCGGGAACTCCATAGACTCCAGGATAACAGGATACTTCTCATCACAGAGAGTATCGCCTGTGGTAGTATTTTTAAGACCTACTGCGGCGGCGATATCGCCTGCATAAACTTCCTCGATATCCTTTCTGTGGTTGGAGTGCATCTGAAGAATACGACCGATCCTTTCAGACTTATCTTTGGAAGCGTTATAAACATTAGAACCAGCCTTCAGCACGCCGGAATAAACTCTGAAGAAGCAGAGCTTTCCAACGAACGGGTCGGTAGCGATCTTAAACGCCAGAGCTGCAAAAGGCTCGTCATCAGAGGACGGTCTTTCGCAAGGTTCGCCCGTTTCAGGATTTACGCCCTTGATGTGTTCTATATCTGTCGGAGCAGGCATATAGTCCACGATAGCGTCCAGCAGCTTCTGAACTCCCTTATTTCTGTAGGAAGTTCCGCAGCAAACAGGCACCATGCTGTTTGCGATAGTTGATTTTCTAATGCACGCCTTGATCTCGTCAATAGTAAGCTCTTCGCCGTCGAGGTATTTCATCATGATCTCCTCGTCCATTTCGGCAACATGCTCCAGCAGATCGGCACGATACTGTTCTGCTTTTTCCTTGAGATCGTCAGGGATCTCCTCCACTCTGATGTCTTTTCCAAGGTCGTCGTAATAAACATACGCCTTCATCTCGAGCAGGTCGATTATTCCCTTGAAAGTGTCCTCCGCCCCGATAGGTAGCTGGATAGGAACTGCGTTTGTTTTAAGTCTGGTGCGGAGCATATCCACAACTCTGTAGAAATCCGCTCCCATAATGTCCATCTTGTTTACATAGACCATACGAGGTACTTTGTAGTTGTCAGCCTGTCTCCAGACGGTCTCCGTCTGCGGCTCAACTCCGCCCTTGGCGCAAAGTACGGTTACAGATCCGTCAAGAACCCTGAGGGATCTTTCAACTTCAACGGTGAAGTCAACGTGACCGGGAGTATCAATGATGTTGATTCTTACTTTCTTGTTGTTG
>CANRLY010000179.1 GCA_947631585.1 uncultured Clostridia bacterium | reverse complement strand
TGATGTAAACGTCCTTGCCGTAATGCTTTTCCCTGACCTGCCTTGCCAGAGCAAACAGCCGCTCCGAGGAGCTTTCGCTTCTCCCCTCGATAAGCTCGGCGTATTCGGACTTGACAAGCTTTTCGCCGGCGTATAGCCTGCTCAGGAGCTGTTCTTGCCTGTAAGTTATTTCTCCTATGAAGATCACTCCTTTTTGCTGCTTTTCGGATAGACAGTCTTTGCCGAAACGCCCTCTATCCGTCCCAGCTTGCCTGAAACAGCGTTTATCACATCGGCAGGAGCGTCCATAACAACGCTTATCACGCTCAAACCCTCAGCTGCGTGGGGAATACCCATTCTGCCGATAATGCAGCTGCGGTATTGGTGGAGCAGATCGTTTATCTCCACAGCGGCGGAGCTTTCCTCCACCATTATCCCTATAAGAGCTATTCTGTTCATAAACACCTCGCAAAATCAAAATTCCCTGCCTTTTTTCAGAAAAGACAGGGAAGAACGCTCACAATAATTTATTGCATTAAAAAAATACCCGATCTTTTCCGTCAGAAACACTTCCGGAGCAGCAGTTTGCGGTTTGAATTTTTTTGATGTTCGCCGTCAGAGAAACTTCCGACTTACATTCTATGCTTATTATAACTCACCCTGCGGCGGCTGTCAAGCAGTCAAGAGACCGAAAATTATTTCCTGAGAACGAATTTTGCCGCTGCTCAAAGAAAATTTCAACCAAATAAGACTACAACTTCCACTTGCCGCCGGCGAATTTTACTGCTCAGTCGTAAAGTTTGCCGCCTTTACATTGTGCGGAATACCTGGAAATTCCGCCGCCAAAAATACGGGCAGCGTGTAAAGCTTGTCAGCCTGACAAGCGCCCACGCTGCCCGCCGACCGGCAACATTCCGCCGTCCAATAAAATTTACTTAGATTTTACATAGCTTGTATTTGAATTTTACTTTAAAAAGGTATAATAATCTTTGGAACATCAAGCGGCTGTGTAATTTGTGTAATTGTTTGATCGCATATCAATGACTTTAAGGAGAATAATATGGATATTTTCTCTGTGTTCACCCTTTTCGGAGGACTGGCTTTCTTTCTCTATGGAATGAACGTTATGGGAAGCGGCCTTGAAAAGCTGGCTGGAGGCAAACTGGAAAGGATTTTTGAAAAGCTCACTTCCAATACCTTTAAAGCGGTGCTGCTGGGCGCAGGAGTGACCTGCGTTATACAGTCGTCCTCCGCAACTACGGTCATGCTGGTGGGCTTTGTAAACTCTGGCATAATGAAGCTCCACCAGGCAATAGGCGTGATAATGGGAGCAAATATCGGAACTACCATCACCTCCTGGATACTCAGCCTCTCCGGTATAGAAGGGGAGAGCTTCCTTATAAAAATACTTAAACCCACTTCTTTCTCACCGATCTTCGCAGTGGTCGGAGCGGCTATGCTCATGTTTTCAAAAAACCAGAGAAAAAAAGATATCGGCGGTATTCTGGTGGGATTCGCTATCCTGATGTTCGGAATGAGCACTATGAGCGGAGCAATGGCTCCCCTTGCCGACGAACCTAAATTCCAGCAGCTGATGCTGGCTTTCACTAACCCTCTGCTGGGCGTGCTGGTGGGTGCGCTGATGACTGCGGTGCTTCAGGCTTCGGCAGCTTCGGTGGGAATACTCCAGGCGCTTTCCGCTACCGGCGCTATCAAGTTCGGTGCGGCGATACCGATCATTCTGGGACAAAATATCGGCACTTGTATAACCGCCCTGCTTTCCTCTATCGGAACAAGCAAAAACGCCAAGAGAGTGGCTTTTGTGCATCTGTATTTCAACGTTATAGGAACTCTCGTGTTCCTGTCGGGATTTTATCTCCTTGACGCTATAATAGATTTTTCGTTCGTTGAACAGGCGGTCACTCCACTTAATATCGCCATCGTCCATACTATATTTAACCTGGTCTCTACTGCTATACTCCTGCCGTTTACCAGACTTCTGGAAAAACTTGCTTTCCTTACTGTCAGGGATACGGAAGAAGAGGTCAGAAAGGATAAAGAATTTCTCATTCTGGACGACAGATTCCTTAACTCCCCGACCTTCGCCGTGGAACACTGCCGTACCCTTACCTGCCAGATGGCGCAGCTTACCAGAGAAACTATGCAGATGGCGGTGGAGATCTCCCACGGCTATACCGAGGAACTGGACAGGAAAATTCATGAAGCGGAAAACCGTATCGACCTTTACGAGGATAAACTGGGAACTTACCTGGTAAAGATCTCCGCAAGAGACCTTACTATTGCGGATAGCCAGAATATATCTACGCTGCTCCACTGTATCGGGGATTTTGAAAGGATCTCCGACCACGCTACCAATATAGTCAAGGTGGCAAAGGAAAAATATGAAAAGAAGATCGAGTTTTCAGATAAGGCTCAGAAAGAACTGGAAGTCATTCTGAACGCCGTGACCGAGGTCATGGACCTGGCAGTGGACGCTTTCATAAACCACGATTTGGAACTTGCCAAAAAGGTAGAACCTCTTGAGGAAGTCATCGACCGGCTCAGGACAAGACTTAAAAACCGCCATGTCCGCCGACTCCAGGAGGGCAAATGTACCATCGAACTGGGCTTCGTGTTCACCGATTTTCTTACAAATCTGGAAAGGGTGTCCGACCACTGCTCTAATATAGCAGTCTGCCTGATACAGATGGCGGATTCCCACTTCGATACCCACGAGTATATCCACGAACTGAAAAAATCCGGCGCTGAGTTTGACGATATGGTCTCTCAGTATCTGGAAAAATATACGCTTCCCGAAAAAGCGACAGTCTGAGAAAGGAAAATGGCTATGGCGACCGTTTATTGCGTCGAGGACGACGACGGCATCAGGGAACTGATACTCTGCGCACTCAGGTCAGGCGGCTATGACGCCTTGCCGTTCGACTGCGCAAAAGCCTTTTATGACGGACTTAAAGGCGGCATACCCGACCTTGCGCTGCTGGATATAATGCTGCCCGACGAGGACGGCATAACGATACTTAAAAAACTTCGGGCTGACCCGTCGCTGAAAGAGATACCTGTGATAATGCTCACCGCCAAGACTACCGAGATAGATAAGGTGCAGGGGCTTGAAGCCGGCGCTGACGACTATATCTCAAAGCCTTTCGGAGTGATGGAACTGCTCTCTCGGATAAAAGCGGTGCTAAGGCGTACCGGCAGACAAAGCACAGGCTCTGAGGTCATCACTATAGACGGGCTTTCTCTTGATATCTCAAAGAGGATAGTCACCTACGGCGAAAAGGAGATAAGCCTTACCTATAAGGAATTTGAACTGCTGGCTTACCTTATGGAACATAAGAGCATAGCGGTCAACCGTGATAAGCTGATGGAAAAAGTCTGGGGCTTCAACTATGAGGGAGAGACCAGAACAGTCGATATGCACATCAAGACCCTCCGCCAGAAACTGGAAGCGGCAGGCTGTGTGGATATGATAAAGACTGTCCGTGGGGTAGGATATAAGATCTGAGACGGACGCTCTGTCCGTCTTTTTGCTTTGAGGAGGGATATGATTGAAAAAAAGAATATTCCTGGGAACTTTCCTTATCGCCCTGACG
>CANRLY010000178.1 GCA_947631585.1 uncultured Clostridia bacterium | reverse complement strand
TTTGGAAATGCCTGAGCAATGCACATACTTAGGATATATATGCTTCCCGAAAGCCAGCGAACCAAGTATGCAGATCTTACGGCAGGCGTCATGACCCTCAACATCGGCGGTGGGGTCTTTTTCGGCGTAACCCAGCTCCTGGGCAAGCCGCAGAGCCTGTTCAAAGCCCATCTGGTCTTTTATCATCTTAGTGAGAATAAAGTTAGTGGTGCCGTTAAGTATTCCTGAAATACGGCTTATCTCGTTTCCGGCAAGGCATTTGCTGAGTGGTCTTATAATGGGTATCCCACCGCCGACGCTTGCCTCGAAAAGATAGTTTACCCCATGCTCCCCGGCGATCTTCAGAAGTTCAGCCCCGTGGGTCGCCACCAGTTCCTTATTTGACGTAACCACGCTCTTGCCGCTTTCGAGCAGCCTTTTGGTGTAATCATACGCAACAGTTGCGCCGCCGATAAGTTCAGCCACCACTTCAGTCTCAGGGTCGTTAAGTATATCCTGAAAATTTTTTGTGAATTTATCGGCATACGGGCTGTCCGGAAAATCCCTCAGATCAAGAATATGCCTGAGTTCCACAGGTCTGCCCACCTTTTTGGTTATAGAAACTTTATTTTTTTCAAACAACTCGACCGTTCCGGAGCCAACGACTCCATAGCCGATCACAGCGATACCGCTCATCAAAACAATCCTCCCAGTCAGGTCAATTCGCCTGCTATAATTTTTATATCCACAACGCCGGTCAGACCGGCTATCTCACGGCGTATCCCACCTGCGTCAAGTTCCGCAGCTTCACACCTGAACGAGACTGTAACGGCAGCCACGCCTTCCACAGGGATATTCTGGTTCACCGTAAGCACATTGGCATTGAGTTCGCTCAGCTTTGTCAGGACAGACGAAAGCACGCCTTTTTTATCCTTTAATATCAGATAAAAAGTAACTATCCTGCTGCTCAGTTTATCCTCATACGCAAAAACTGAATCTTTATACTTATAGTAAGCGCTGCGTGAGATACCGACCTCACGGCAGGCTTCCGCAGAGGACTTTGCGTCCCCCACCGACCTGAGTTTCTTTGCCTCCAGCACCTTGAGGATTATTTCAGGAAGCACATCTGAAGATACCACCACAAGTCTTTCGTTACTCACAGCAAAGTCCACCTCTCAAGCACAAATGTATTCAGCACAAATACAAATATAACACTTTTCCGGTTTCTTGTCAAGAGCGGATATTGTCGAAAGCAAAAAAAGACCGATGCGTTCAAAGGCGCACCGGTCTATTTCAGAGCTGTTATTCAAACACAGAACATACTTTGGAAGTTTCCTTGATACCGTTCTTGCCGTTGACCAGGTTCTCGCCCCAGTCGGAAGAAAGCTGAGAGCCGTCCCAGGTCACAGCCAGGTCAAGGTATTCAACTCCGCCGCCGTTGCCTTTCCAGCTCCAAGCCATATAGCCGATATTATTTTCAGTGCAGTAGTCCATGATGAACTGTTCGTCCACATCGCCATCGCTGTGGTTATAGCCGAACTCTCCCACGCAGACGCAAAGTCCCTGGCCGGTAACGCCCTCAAGGTTATCGGTAATGGTTTTTTCGTTCTTGCCGGCAGTTCCGTACATATGCACAGAAAACATAGTATTCCTGTCGGGGTCGGACTCAAAGACCGCCTTGCCGCCGTCGGCGATAGACCTGCCGTACTGACCCCAGCCGCCGGCGTCTACCATTATGGTATTTTTAATGCCTGCCTGTCTGAGTTTGGGTATAACTGTAGTATAGCCTTTTTCCCAGAGGTTGCTGTCCCAGTCGCCTGTCCACTCGTTAGCGACATTAAGTATCACGCAGTCCTCGTTGCCGGCAAGGGCGTCTTTTATCTTTATCCAGTAATCGCCGGCTGCTTCCAGAGCCGAAATGTCGTTCACGCCGGTAGCGTCATGCACTTCAAGGATAGTGACAAGTTTAAGTTCTTTACACCTGTTTATTATATCTTTGACCGAATCCACATCGTCCTCCTGCCACTGACCGCCGTCAGACAGAACTATTCTTACTGCGTTTGCTTTAGTATTGGCGATAGACTGAAGAGCAATGCCAAGTTCGTCCTTGAACCAGGTATGAGCATGGTTTATCCCTCTAAGCACGAACGGGTTGCCATTGGCGTCTATAAGTTCAGTTCCGTCCACCTGAAAGCCCTTAACACTGCCGGCAGACTGTTCCGCAGCAGGCGAGCTGTTTGGGCTGCTGTTCTGGGAGCTGTCATCATTTTTTCCTGAGCAGCCCACCGACAGCATCATTGCAGCCGCAGCAAGCAGAGCAAGCAATCTTTTTTTCATAAATTCAAACTCCTTTGGTTAAAAAATATCAAAAATGCAACTTGATTATACAACTAAAATTGTTCTGTTTCCACAAATTTTTTGTAAACATTCCGTTTCGTAATAGAAATTCGTCTTTGGCGCTTGCAATTTTTGCAAAGACGTGCTATAATAGTTGAAAACGTAATTTTTCATATCAAACAAGGAGGATATTATGGGAATTGTTGAAATAATCTTTGGTATTCTGCTCATTGTTTCCAGTCTTATAATAATTATAATCGTACTCATGCAGGATTCCAAGGACGAGGGCGGACTTGCCTCAGCCATTGGCGGCGGTTCAAACGAATCATTCTTCGGCAAGAACGGCGGCAGAACTCGTGACGCCAAGCTGAACAGGATAACCAAAGCCGCAGCGGTAGTTTTCTTTATAGTTACTCTTATCGCAAACATCGTTTCTCAGGTCGCTAAGTAAAAAAATTCCCTGCCTGTTTCAGCGCAGGGTATTTTTATTTGCTCAGGTCACAGCGGACGGCTGTAGTTCCTACGTTAAGACAAAGGAGAAAATATGAGACCCGATTACTGTAAAAAAATACTTGCCGTTCTGAAAAAGCACGGCAAACCTGTTTCTTACAAAAAACTGCTAAACGAAGTCAAAGGAAAAAAATTTGATTTTATTTCGTTTTCGGCTGCGGTGCAGGAGCTGGAACGCTGCGGTCAGATAGTTTCCACAAAGGGCAGGATAGCTCTTCCCAAAAAGCAAAAGACCCGTCTCTGCCGATTGGTAAGGGTGAACCGCACCTTCGGCTTTGCAAAAGACCAGGAGACAGAGGCTGAATACTTTATTCCCGGAAAATTCCTGATGGGGGCAATGCCGGGCGACCTGGTCTCGGTGGAGGTCTCCCCGGGCAGCGGCAACAGCGACGACGGCAGGGTCGTGGAGATACTGGAGGAGAATTTTTCACGCTTTACCGGAAATATAGTCGTGGAGTACGGTTACCTCAAAGTCGTTCCCGACTCGCTGTCAAAGTTCCCAATGGCTCTGGAAAACGCCGGCGATATCCCCTTGAAAGAGGGCGACAAGGTGCTTGCGGAAGTGGTGTTCAGAGGGAAAAACCATTCTTCACATATTTGCAGGGTGGTCTCTGTGTTCGGAAGTTCGCTGAAAGCAAGCGTCTGCGCTCTTTCGGTGCTGGAGCTGAACGGAGTTACTCCGCTTTTTCCCGATGAAGTCATAGCCGAAGCAAAGGCGGTCTCACACAGCGGTTCGGTATACCCGGAGGTCAAAGACCGCACAGACCTGCGAG
>CANRLY010000177.1 GCA_947631585.1 uncultured Clostridia bacterium | reverse complement strand
AATTTTTCCTCAACACCATGGTATTTTTCAAGAGCAGCCTCTATCTCGCCTACGGTGTGACCTTCTCCGGTGGCGACAACATACTTTACTGATGCCGACTCGAACCTGTAAACATAGTCCTTTGTCATAAGCTGGTCGGTAGCGGGTATCACGATAACGCCCAGTTTCATCAGTCCGTACACCAAAAACCAGAACTCATAATGACGTTTCAGCACCGCCATTACCATATCGCCCTTTTTAGCGCCGTGCGCCCTGAACATATTTGCTACCTGGTTGCTTTTCTCAGACAGTTCTTTAAAGGTAAATTTATGCTCTTCGCCGGCTTCGTTTATCCAGTGGATAGCCACCTTATCAGGCTCAAGCTCGGCAAGCGCATCTATAACGTCATATCCGAAGTTATAATTGTCAGGGCAATTCAGCTCAAACTTTACCAGCTTGCCGTTTTCGTCAAATTCCTCGTCAACAAATCTTTTATAAAAATCTTTCATGTCAAGTCGTCCTTCCGTTACTTTTTAATAAGAACAGCCAGAAATTCACAATTTTCTCCGCCGATCGCTATCATGCCGTGGGGCTGGTTTGAATCATAGTAAAGAGAATCTCCCTCATAAAGGGTCTCGATATGATCTCCGATAACGAATTTCAGGCTGCCTTTTAAAATGTAATCCCATTCCTGACCCTCATGAACAGACAATCTTATCGGCTTGCTCTGTTCAGCTTCATCATAAGGAGCGGTGACCAGAAGAGGTTCTATATCCTTATTCTTGAAAAGGTAGGCAAGATGCTGATATTCAAATCTCTCACGCCGTTCTATGGGCAGACCTTTTCCCTTTCTTACAATGGAATAAGAAGAAAGCTTAGGAGCAGTTCCTGTGAGTATCTCCACCAGGTCTACATTGAACAGTTCCGAGCATTTGTAAATAAAAGTTACAGAAAAATCCTTTTCACCGTTTTCAATCTTTTCATAGTCCTCAACAGAAATGCCGGTCTTTTCACAGAAATCTTCAAGAGAAAGGTCGCAGGAGACCCTTAGACCCTTGAGCCGTTCAGCCACTTCTTTAATGTTGTAATTCATAATTATCCCCCTATTTATTAATCTCTATGACCGATAACAGATCATAGGCGGTTTCCAGTATGTAGTCTGCGCCGGCACTAACAAGTTCGCTGCGTGTCCTGAACCCCCAGCTGCATCCGCAGACTTTAAGTCCGGCATTGTGACCTGTGATAACGTCAACGTCAGAATCGCCCACATAGACGGTATTTTCCCTGTTGGCAGCCAGCTTGTCCATAATGTGAAAGACTATATCCGGCTCCGGCTTTTTGGGGAGCAGGTCGGTCTGCCCCGCAACTATATCAAAAGTATCTTTTCCAAACAGCTTTTCAACTATCTGCTTTGCAAAAGCGTCCGGCTTGTTGGAAGCAACGGCTATTTTCACGCCGCTGTCTTTCAGCTTTTCGACCACCTGACGCACCCCGTCATACGGAGCTGTCTTTACAAGGCAGTTTTCCTTATATATACCTGAGAAGATACCGTGAAGTACCTCAACCCTCTCAGGGGTCCTGGCTTCTTCCGGAAGGGAGCGTTCTATAAGTTTCACTGTGCCGTTTCCCACAAAACGCTTATACTCCTCGGTGTTGTGTGTAGGATATCCGTGGTCTTTAAGGACGACGTTTACCGAGTCGGCAAGATCCTCTAATGAATCAACAAGTGTGCCGTCAAGGTCAAAAATAACAAGTTCGGTCATAATTACACCAACTTACCGCATGATTTCAAAAATTATACAACTTTTAAATGTATATTAAGTGAACGAAATGTTTCCTTTTCGATAATTACTTTTATCCGCCAAAAAATACATGAGAGATAAATATTTTTACGCCTATCCCCACAAGTATCATTCCGCCGAATATTTCCGCCTTGTTACTGAGCTTGTCGCCGAATTTTTTACCGATGACTACTCCTGCGACTCCGAAGCAGAAAGTTGTCGCACAAATAAAAGCTGCCGACAGAACGATGTTCATTTTCAGCGCCGCAAAGCTTACCCCCACAGCAAGAGCGTCAATGCTGGTGGCAACTCCCTGCAACAGCAGTTCCCCGACTGTCAGCGTTGAACCGCCGCCCTCTTCGCTTTTGGCTGAAAACCCGTCATAGATCATTTTTCCGCCGATAAATCCAAGCAGCACCAGAGCGATTATGTGGTCAAGAGCGGTTATGTACTTTTCAAACGCAGTTCCCAGCGCAAAGCCTATAGTCGGCATTACCCCCTGAAACACGCCAAAGCACAGTCCGGTGGCAATTATCCACAGAATATTCATATTCTTCTTTGAAAGTCCGTTTGCTATAGAGACCGCAAAAGCGTCCATTGAAAGACCAATTGCAAGCAAGAGCAATTCGGTAATACCCATACAAGTATCTCCTTGATATGTTAATCTTCCAGAGGCAATGAAAGCAGTTTTGAATATCTCTCCCGGAACTTATCGAACGTCCCCTCTTCGATGGAATCCCTGATACGCTGAGTAAGCGTATTATAAAAATACAGATTGTGGGTAACGGCAAGACGTCCGGCAAGCTGTTCCTGAGCTTTGAACAGATGGCGCACATAGGCTCTGGAAAAGTTTTTGCAGGCAGGACAATCACACTGAGGGTCAAGGGGTCTTTCGTCAAGTTCGTACTGCTTGTTCCCTATGTGCATTATGCCGTTCCAAGTGAAGATAGTGCCGTGGCGTGCGTTGCGGCTGGGCATTACGCAGTCAAAAAAGTCTATTCCTCTGTAAACGGCTTCTATTATATTGGAAGGGGTTCCCACGCCCATCAGATAACGAGGCTTATCCACCGGCATAAAAGGTACTACCTGTTCCAGCACATGATACATCACTTCGGTAGGTTCTCCCACTGCAAGACCGCCGATCGCCAGACCGTCTACCTCCAGTTCCCTGATCTGCTTCATATGCTCGATACGGAGGTCGTCATAGGTGCAGCCCTGGTTTATCCCAAAAAGCATCTGCCTGGGATTTATTGTATCTTCAAGGGAATTGAGCCTTTTCATTTCAGCAATACAGCGGACCAGCCAGCGTGTGGTCCTTTCGCAGCTCTCCTTTGAATAACTGTATTCAGCAGGATTTTCAACACATTCGTCAAACGCCATGGCGATGGTAGAGGCAAGATTAGACTGTATCCTCATGCTTTCTTCCGGACCCATGAATATTTTTCTGCCGTCTACATGAGAGTTGAAGTAAACTCCCTCTTCTTTGATTTTACGCAGCTTGGCAAGAGAAAATACCTGAAATCCGCCGCTGTCGGTCAATATAGGTCCATGCCAGTTCATGAACTTGTGCAGTCCGCCCATTTTTCTGACTATCTCATCGCCCGGACGAACATGGAGGTGATATGTGTTGCAAAGCTCCACCTGCGTTTTCAGTTCGTTGGCAAGGTCAACGGAAGATACTCCTCCCTTTATTGCCGCAGCCGTTCCCACGTTCATGAATACAGGGGTCTGTATTACCCCGTGAGGCGTGTGGAACTCCCCTCTTCTTGCCGCCCCCTGAAAAGTGATAAGTTTGAATTTTTCCGACATTTATTTGTCTCCGTTTCCGTATAAGTTCTTGTCCTCAAATTTTTCATAATAGCCGATAAGTTCGCCGTTTTCGTCAC
>CANRLY010000176.1 GCA_947631585.1 uncultured Clostridia bacterium | reverse complement strand
GAAGCTGTGCTTCCGTATGTTACGGCTGCCCAGATCGGCGACTGCACAAGAAAAGAATTTCTCAACTCTCTGGGCATTAAAAACTACGACCTTTGCATAGTTGCCATCGGGGACGATTTCCAAAGCTCGCTGGAGACTACTTCCCTGCTGAAAGAGCTTGGGGCAAAGAAGGTGGTCTCCCGTGCAGCAAGAGACGTTCACGCAAAGTTCCTGCTTAAAAACGGTGCGGACGAGGTGCTTTACCCCGAAAAGCAGCTGGCAAAGTGGACGGCTATACGCTACACGGCTGACAACATTTTCGATTACATTGAGCTGGGCGGAGATTACGCCATTTTTGAAGTTTCGCTGCCAAAAGCCTGGGTAGACAAGACTATCGGAAATCTTGACATCAGACGCAAGCACAACATAAACATTCTTGCCGTCAGGAAAGCCGGAAAGCTGGTCGCCGACATTTCGCCGGATTCAGTTCTCCGTGAAAACGACAATCTTCTGGTGCTGGGCAGTTACCCGGACGTGCAAAAGTGCTTCCACATATGATCTTAAAATCCTGCTGCGGTCTGCTTTTTCGGCGGACCGCAGTTTTTTTCAAATCTTCAAAGACCTTTCACACAACTAACACATTAAAGCGATAACATCATAAATGTCAGGAAAGACAGACACTGACGGCAGCAAAACTTACCCCCATTTTGTGACAATTTACGTTGGCAGCCGTTTATAACGTTTCACGGCTGCACAGCTGCGCTCCTCGCAGGAAGTTTCAGTTCATTCAGCCGCAGTCGGCGGACATCTGCGAGGGAAACGGATATCTCCCTTTGGTATGCAGGCTTTTTACCCCAAGCTTTCATATATTTTGCCTGATAGATCTACTATCAGTTTCTCCCCTATAATTTATGCTTTGGCTGTTTCTTTAAAGAGAAGCAGCCGCCTTTCTTTTTCAGGGCAAAAAATTACCTCCCTTACGGGAGGCTTTTTATTTTACAGAGAGCTTATCAGTTCCTGTATGTATATGACCAGCGGCAGCGTTAAGACTGACAGCAGCGTTGAGACTGCAAATATCTCAGCGGCGTACACTGAGTTCTTCCGGTATTTAAGCGTAAGCATCGTGCAGGTAGTAGCCGTCGGGCAGGCAAGCGCAAGGATCGTAGTAAGTATCACCGTGCGGTCGATATTCATCGGTATCGCCGCAAACAGCAGCACCGATACCAGCGGCATAACTATCAGCTTCAGCAGGCACACCTTATAAATGCTCAGTTTTTTCACAGCTTTCAGCAGATCTGTCCTTGCGATGGTGACCCCAGCCACCACCATTGCAAGTGGAGCTGTTATGCTGCTTATGGAACTGCAAGCGGTATAAGGTATCTCCGGCAGGCGAAGTTTCAGCACAAAGCACACAAATCCCAGCGCCGTTGCGATAATTGTAGGATTTAGCGCAACTTTTTTAATATCCATTTCTTTCCTGTCGCCGGAAATCACGCACACACCGTGAGTCCAGATAAGAATGTTGAAAGCCGTGTTGAAAGCGGTTATGTAAAACACTCCCTCTGCGCCAAGCAGCACGCTTGCTATGGGAATCCCCATAAAGCCGCAGTTTGAATAGGCTGCCGAATACCGTTCAATGCCCGCCTCGCCGCCGTCCTTGCTGCGTATGAGCAGTCTTGCCGCCAGAATGAAAAGCAGTATCCCTGCAAAGCTCAACACCAGCGTTGTCAGCAGACCTTTCAGCAGCCTGACGGAAAAGTCCTGCTGATAAGAAATAAATATCAGAGCCGGATTCACCGCATAAAGGACAAAGTTTGAAAGGCTCCTGTTGCCCTCTTCGGTAATTACGCCCGTCTTATAGCATACCGCTCCCACGCACAGGTAGATAAGCATAATAACTACCTGTTTCAGAAGTATCAGCGAAAGTTCCATACAAACCCAGCTTTCGGATAATTTCTCACAAAAATCGGACAGCCTGAGCCGTCCGATCTGTATTCAGATAATTTGACTTTTAAGCTTTTTTAGCTCCGTACTTTTCTCTGTACTCCAGCATTTTGTCCAGGTACTCCCTGCCCTCCACGATACCGTCTTTGATGGCGTCGATTATGTCGTCCATGTTGACGATAGAATACACCCTTATGCCGAAGTCCTTATACGCCTGTTCAACGGCTGAAAGTTCGGAATCGAGCGCCTTTTCCATGCGGTCAACTGTGATGACGAACCCGGTCACTTCCACGTCAGCCTCAGACTTGAGTTTCGGGAGCGTTTCTCTCAGCGCCTTTCCGGAAGTCATAACATCGTCTATCAGCAGCACCTTTGAACCATTTTCCAGCTTTGCGCCAACGAACATTCCGCCCTCGCCGTGGTCCTTGACTTCTTTTCTGTCAAAGCAGTAGCTCAGGTCTATCCCATACTTGCGGTAAAGGGCGGTGGCGGTGGATATAGCAAGCGGTATGCCTTTATAAGCCGGTCCGAAGATTATCTGAGCCGGAACGTTATGCTCCTTTATGCAATCAGCGTAAAACTCCCCCAGCCGTGCCAGCTGCGAGCCTGTCTTATAGTTGCCGGCGTTCATAAAGTACGGCGCTATCCTGCCGCTTTTCAGGGTAAATTCCCCGAAAGTGAGCACTCCGCACTCGTACATGAATTTAATAAATTCCTGCTTGTAAGTCATGACAAAGACCTCCATATTTTTATTTAACGATGCTATTGTTCAAAAAGTATTTGCGACCGGTCAACCACCGGCGTGTGAAGCTTAAGAATATTCAGAATACCCGTTTACAAACTCTTTTTCTCTGTCAAATTCCATTATATCGCTCCCTGACAGTTCGCCTTTGCCGTCATAGCGATAAAACTTGCCGCTTTCCGCTGCAAATTCCAAAATACAATAATCCTCATCGTCAATTCCTTTGGGGTAATATTTCTCGTCTCCTTCATTCCAAAGTAGCTTTTTGTATTCCCTGCTAAAATTGACCTCAACATCGCCGTACAGACATATTCCTTCAAATGTTTCATCATCAGAAAAATACAAGCACGCTTTTTTGTTTATCAGCAGACTTTGAACGTGCGCAGAACTTGTATTTGTGGATATCAGATGCCTGCCTATTCCCTTATGCCAGACACAAAATACCCTGCGGATATTCTGCCTGCCGGCTTCGTCCATATACCCTATCGAAGCGAACAAAGAACGGTTTATCAGCATCATTATTTCATCGTTTGTCATAAATGTTTCTCCTTAAAGCTCCGATTACCATTCAGAACAGATTTATTATCACACCCGACAGCACCGCTGAAACATAAAGCGCAGCAACTATCAGGATATTTTCTTTTATATGCTTATTGGTCTTGAACAGCACCAGCAGACCTACTCCTGCGCTGGTACACAGCCCAGCGACCACCGCCCCGAAAGACAGCACCCCGTCTATATAAAGCTGAGTCAGTATCACAGAAGCAGCGCAGTTTGGGATAAATCCTATTACCGCCGCCACAAACGGCTGAAAGAAATTATCCGTCATCATCACGCTGCCTATCTTATCTTCCCCGATAAGCTCAATTGCGCCGTTCAGCAAAATATTTACAATAAAGATAAAAAGTATTATGCTTGCCGTGTGTCTCAGCGCCGACACCCAGATAGAATGGTGTTCGCAGCCGCAGTGGGAACAAAGTTCCACAAACGGCTTATCCTGCGCT
>CANRLY010000175.1 GCA_947631585.1 uncultured Clostridia bacterium | reverse complement strand
GACCCGAGGCAAAAGCTCTGCTCGAAGAATTAAAGCCGCTCGTTGCTGATGTAAAGGGCGTTGAGATAGTGGCGTGCGTTCCGTTTACAAACCTTGAGACCGCAGTTAATACCGTTGCCGGCTCGAATGTAAAGATAGGCGCTGAGAACGTTCATTTTGAAAAGAGCGGCGCATTTACCGGAGAGATATCAGCCGATATGCTCACCGAACTGGGTGTTGAATATGTAGTTATCGGACACAGCGAAAGACGGCAGTATTTCGGTGAGACCGATGAGACGGTAAATAAGAGAACAAAGGCTGCCCTTGCCGCCGGTCTGAAACCTATCGTCTGCGTTGGCGAACTCCTTTGGGAACGTGAGTGCAATATCACCGAGGAGGTTATCGCCCGCCAGATCAAGCTGGATCTGTACGATGTTTCCGCTGAGGACGTGAAAAAGACAGTTATCGCTTATGAGCCGGTCTGGGCTATCGGAACAGGCAAGACTGCTACCGCCGACCAGGCTGAGGAAGTCTGCGCCTTTATCCGCAGTATGCTTGCTAAACTCTATGACCAGGCTACCGCTGAAGCCGTTACTATCCAGTACGGCGGATCTATGAACGCCGGAAATGCCGCTGAGCTGCTTTCAAAGGAAAACGTAGACGGCGGACTTATCGGCGGCGCATCTTTGAAAGCCGCAGACTTCAATACTATAGTTCAGGCAGCTGTAAACGGCTGATCTCATAGGAAAGGAAATTTTATCATGTCTACTAAAAAACCTGTAGTTCTCGTGGTCATGGACGGCGTGGGAATTTCTGTAACGGGACTGGGCGACGCAGTTACCGAGGCAAATACCCCTACGCTGGATATGCTCATGAAGAACTATCCTCATACTTCTCTTAAAGCTCACGGCGATGCGGTGGGACTTCCCAGCGACGACGATATGGGAAACTCCGAAGTTGGCCATAACGCCCTCGGCTGCGGTCAGATATATTCCCAGGGGGCAAAACTGGTAAACGAATCGCTGGAGAGCGGAAAAATGTTTGCTTCCGATACCTGGAAGAAACTGGTGGGAAACTGTGTCGAAAAGGGAACTACTCTCCACTTTATAGGACTTCTTTCAGACGGTAATGTACATTCTAATATCTCTCACCTGAAAATAATGCTCAAAAGGGCTAAGGAGGAGGGCGTTTCTAAAGCGAGATGCCATATCCTGCTGGACGGAAGAGACGTTCCTGCTACTTCCGGCATGACTTATATCCAGGATCTTGAAAACTGCCTTGCTGAACTTAACGATGAGAATTTCGACGGCAGGATAGCTTCCGGCGGCGGAAGAATGAAAGTTACTATGGACAGATATCAGGCTGACTGGAATATGGTAAAACTGGGCTGGGATACCCATGTCAAGGGTGAGGGCAGACAGTTTGCCAGCGCTGCTGAGGCTTATGAGACCCTCCGTAAGGAGACCGAAGCAATAGATCAAGATCTGCCTCCTTTCGTGATCGCTGAAAATGGCGAACCTGTAGGAAAAATGTGCGACGGCGACAGCGTTATCCTCTTTAACTTCCGTGGAGACAGAGCTATCGAACTTTCAATGGCGTTCGATGAAGAGAATTTCGATAAATTCGATAAAGGCGGCTATGAGCCGAAGGTGCTGTACGCCGGTATGCTCCAGTATGACGGCGACCTTGAGCTTCCGAAGAACTATCTGGTAGATCCGCCTGAGATAACCAATACCCTTTCTGAACTGCTGGTCAAAAACGGACTCAGCTCTTATGCCGTCTCCGAGACCCAGAAGTACGGCCATGTTACTTACTTCTGGAACGGCAATAAGTCTGAGAAATTCTCCGATGAACTGGAAGATTGGAAAGAGATACCCTCCGATAAGGTCTCCTTTGACGAAAGACCTTGGATGAAGTCCGCCGAAGTCACCGACGACCTTATTGCCGCCATGAAGTCAGGTAAGTATGACTTCCTGCGCTGCAACTACCCTAACGGCGATATGGTAGGTCATACCGGTAATATGGACGCCACCATTATCGGAGTTGAGTCGGTGGATATCGGTCTTGCCAGACTGCTTAAAGCTGCCGATGAGTGCGGCTGTACAGTCCTTATCACCGCAGACCACGGAAACGCCGATGAAATGCTTGAAAAGAATAAGAAAGGCGCTATCCAGGTCAGAACGGCGCACTCTCTGAACAGAGTTCCGCTTATAATCTATGATAAGGATACGACCTATACTATAGTTGATGCGGACAGCAAGAAGTACGGTCTTGCAAACGTTGCCCCCACTGTGGCAAAACTGCTGGGACTGGATATTCCCGATTGCTGGGAAGCTCCTATGATCTGACAGTTTAGAATACCAAGGCTTGCCGAAAGGCGAGCCTTTTTTCTGTTTGACAACAGCGGCGAAAAGTGCTACAATATTGTAGATAAAAACGAACGGCAGGTGATCGCTGTGAAAAAATATATCTTCTATTGGTGTACGCTGATACTTTCGGTGTTTTCGCTGGCGGGATATCTGATGGTGGGAAACTTCATCTTTGAAATGCGGCCTACAGGCGAAACGTTTGACGTGTACGAGGGAACTCTTAGCCTTACGCCGTATATTTACGTTGACCCGTGGACAGGCGTTCTGGGGGTGGCGATCCAGGCGGTAGGAGTGTTCCTTTTCTGCGTGTGTTTCGGTATACTTGCCGGATACTGCAAGAAAAAACTTTCCCATGCAGCTAAGTATCTGTCTGTGACTTTGTTTGCAGTCTGCTATATTTTGTCCTGCACCTACCTGTTTGTCAATAACTTTGCCATTCTGAACTTCGGCGACGTCCATGCGGTAAAAGAGATCTGGGCAAACGCCGTAAACTTTCTGGTTTGCGTGTCGGCGGCGATTTTCGGATTCTGCGCAATGTATTACTTTAAAAATAAGGATAACCACCTGATCTATAAGTGATGACGGCAAAAAAATCAGCTCCCCAACCGCAGCAGAGCGGCAGGGGAGCTTAATTTATGCTTCAGCGTTCAGTTTTTGTTTGCTTCGTTGACTTCGTCGGAGGACGGTATCTCTATCTCCGCCAGCTGCTCCAGAGTAAGCGGCTTCTGGGAAGCGGCAGGCTTTTTGTAAAGGTGTTCCACGTCCCCGATGTAATCCTCCGTGGCGGTGGGGAGCTTCTTTTCTCTCAGCTTGTTTGCAACAGCCGTTCTAGTCAGGTCGTAGATTACCGCACAGGTGGGGACCGCCAGTACCATTCCTGCAAAACCGAACAGTCCGCCGCCGATGAACAGCGAGATAAGCACCCAGATGGCAGGCAAACCTGTGGAACTTCCAAGTATGCTGGGACCAAGAATGTTTCCGTCAAACTGCTGTATGGCAAGTATCATCACCGCAAATATGACCAGCTCTTTCAGGCTTCCGGAACTGAGCAGTATGAGCATTGCGCTGGGTATCGCCCCGATAAACGGCCCGAAGAAAGGTATTATGTTCGTAACGCCTACTATCACCGAGATCATAATTACATACGGCATATCCAGGATAGTCATGAGAATGAAAGTGATTATGCCGATGATGATAGAGTCTATTATCTTTCCGATGAGGAATCCTGAAAATATCTTGTTTGCCTGAGATGAAATGGTGAACACCTTTTCGCAGGTGCGCTTGCGGAAGTTCGCCAGCAGTATCTTCTTTATCTGAGCAAGAAGCACTTCCTTGCTT
>CANRLY010000174.1 GCA_947631585.1 uncultured Clostridia bacterium | reverse complement strand
AAAAGACGAGCTTTTAGCTCCCATGTGGAGTCTGAAAAAGTTCTGCGTTCTTAACGAGATAGATAAAGAGCTTCAGCGCAGGGATTCTTACCAAGGGATAAAATGTTTAAATTTTAAGTAAAAAACGACCGCACGCCTTTGCAGTATCGCAAAGAGGTGCGGTTTTTTGCGGTCATTTTTTGTAAACTGCCAGGGAAACAGGCTCTACAGTGAACTCACGCTCTTTGAGGGGAGTTTTCACCGACCTGCCCTGGTCGTCCAGCCTCAAACGGAAGCTGTCCTGCGCCCAGAGGCTTTCCGGGACGTAAAACTTCCGCTGTTCCTGGTAGGGGTTTATTGCGATGAGGAAGCACTCGGTTTCGTTTTTCAGCGAGAACATCAGCAGGTTTCCGTCCGGCTGACCGTAAAATCTCAGGTGTTCCTGAACTTCCTCCTTGGTGCGCATTCTGAAAAGGTAAGAGGACTTGCGCAGGCGTATAAGCTCTTTGTAGTAGTCGAAAACTTCCCGGTACTGTTTTTTTCTGTCCCACTTGATAGAATTTGTCCAGTCGGGGGAATTGTAGCTGTTTTCGTCAAAGATATTCCAGTCGTTGGGCTGTTCGCCTTCGGGGAGAACTCGCGGCTTTGTGCGGAGAAAATCCTGACCGCACTGGAGAAAAGGCACTCCCTGAGACACCATAAGAATAGCGGCTGCCAGCTTGTCCATGCGTATGCGCATTTGTTCCGATTCGTCCTTGACGCTTATGCAAAGCTTGTCCCAAAGGGTGTTGTTGTCGTGAGCTTCGCAGTAGTTTATCGCCTGAGTGGGTTCAAACGCCCAGCAGCTTTCCTGGTGGTGACCGTTCAGCTGGCTGTGGGGAACGCAGCCTGCCAGCGCCCGACAGATAGTTCCTGCGGCGTTGTGGTTGCCGCTGACGTAGCCTCTTTCGTAGGCGTTGAAAGTTCCGCCTTTTATGGAATCCCTGATATTGTCGTTGAAAAGACCCACCCTGCCGAAGCTGTAGCTGTTCCACTTAAAGGCGAGCTTGTCGCTGGGGAGCGGAGATTCGCCGCCGGTCCAGCCCTCCCCGTACATAAGTATCTGCGGGTCGAGTTTGTTCAGTTCGTCCCTGATGATATTGACCGTTTCGATATCGTGAAGAGCCATCAGGTCGAACCGGAAGCCGTCTATCTTGTATTCGTTCACCCAGAATTTCAAGCTGTCGATAATGAATTTTCTCATCATCAGGTGTTCGGAAGCGGTTTCGTTGCCGCAGCCCGAACCGTTGGTGAAGCTGCCGTTGCGGCGGCGGTGGTAATAGCAGGGGAACGACTTGTGAAAAGCCGATTCTTCGGTATAGAAAGTGTGGTTGAACACCACGTCCATGATAACGCCTATGCCTTTTTTGTGAAGAGCCATCACCAGCTGTTTGAACTCCCTTATCCTGGCGGCAGGGTCTTGCGGGTCGGAGGAATAAGAGCCTTCCAGGCAGTTATAGTTAAGGGGGTCGTAGCCCCAGTTATACTGAGCCTTGTGGGGTTTGGACTCGTCCACTCTTGCGTAGTCGGCAACAGGCATCAGCTGGACGTGAGTCACTCCCAGTTCGCACAGGTGGTCGATACCGGTAGGAACGCCTTTGAAGCCTTTTGTCTTTTCGCAGAAGCCCAGGAATTTCCCTCTGTTTTCAAAGGAAACGCCGCTGGTCTCGTCTATGGTGAAGTCCCTGACGTGGGTCTCGTAGATGACCGCATCGCAGGGGGAAGCGCAGGCAGGCTTGGGGGTGTTGTCCCAGCCGTCGGGGTCGGTCTGTTTAAGGTCGACGATAGCCCCTCTGACGCCGTTTACGCCGCACGCCTTTGCGTAGATGTCTATAGTTTCGGTGACGTTCCCGTGGAAGTCGAACACGAACGTGTAAAAATATCCTGCCAGGTCTCTGAGTATCTCCACGAACCACACGCCCGACTGTCTGCGTTCCATGGGGAGGACTTCCACCAGGTTGCTGCCTGTGCCATCGGCGTACACTTTCAGGTAAACTCCGTCTGCTATCGGCGACCATGTACGAAACTGCGTTTTCCCGTCCACAAGGGTAACGCCCAGGTCGTCTCCGCCGTAGTAGTTATATTTGTCAAATTCCTGATAGTTGCCGATATTTGCAGGCATAGCAGCCCCACCTTTCATGGATATTGCGACCCTGCGCAGGCATTTTTTGCCGCCTTTGCCGGCAAAAAACGCCAAGGGTCTCTCCGGGAGAGACCCTCCGGAGCTTGAAAAGCTCCTCTGCGCAGGGTCTTGCGCCGTTTGCGCCGACGTAAGACCGTTTCCGTCAGTGCGCAACGGCAAGAGTGTCGCCGATCCCGACCAGAGTCTCGCAGCCGGCGGCAGTGTTTTTCAGAAGAACTTCCGGAGCAAGTATCTTTCCTTTCTGAACAGCCACCACAATGGTCGAGCCGCCAAACTCGAACCTGCCTTTTTCGCTGCCGGCAAAGACTTCCCCTGCGCATTGTATGGTATTGTCTATCCTGCCGACCATGGCAGCCCCTACTTCCATCTGTATCACAGTCCCGAATACCGCCGACTTTATCAGGCAGTATTCTCTGGAATTTTCTTTCAGAACTTTCACATGACTGAAAGCCGCCGGGTTCACAGTGTTCAGAAAACCCTTTATCCTGCGGTTTTCGGACTTTTCCCCTGAGCAGCACCAGCAGTAGCGGTGGTAATTGTCCACCGACAGCCTCAGCACGAACAGCCAGCCGCCGCAGAACTTTTCCGCCAAAGGACGGCTTTTCAGAAGCTGCGCCATCGTGTAGCTCCCACCCTTTATCTCAAAGCGGCTGCCGCTGTCTATGGGATAACAGCTGGCTTTGCAGTCGCAGGGGGAAATAAGCGCGTTTTCGTCTTTTGAAAAACTGAACGGCTCTCTCAGCTTCCTTGTGAAAAAGTCGTTGTAACTTTTAAATTCCCTCTGCTCGTAACGGCTCATGTCTATGTTGTTTTTCCTGATAAACGGCTTGATGAGCGGCTTTGAAAGGGGCGAATCCATAAACGCTCCGGCTATATAAGAGAAAGCCGGCAGCGATAGTATGCCAAGAGCGGCTCTTCCGGGAAAACTCCCGTAAAGCTTCTCCAGCAGCTTGTCCTGACCGGTCTCCTTAATGCAGAGCCTGCCGTCCTTGTCCACATACTTCATGGCTTACAACCTGCCTCTCAGGAACCCGAAGAATATCACGAATCCCAGTACGCAAAGCACCAGCAGTCCCTTTATATTAAGTTTTCTTACCTTTATATTAAGCACGAACAGCAGCGAAATAAGCATCATAAATCCCTGGAAAACATAAGGAAATGCGCTCTTTCCCACCAGATCTCTGCCTATATAGAGAAGCGGCAGGATTATCGCTGTTGAAGTCACCGGCAGCCCCTGATATTCCTTGCGGCGCTCGGTGGTGGTGCGCTGACGTTCTTCTTCGGTCACGTTGAAGTACCCCAGGCGGATAACTCCCCCAAGTATTATCATGGCGGCGGAAATTACCCCCAGACCGTAATTCATACCGAAAGAATAGCCTATAACTGCGGGGAATACCGTAAAGCACACCAGATCGCAGAGGGAGTCTATCTGTATGCCGAAAAGCTTTTCATGCTCAGTGCGGTTTTTCATGGCACGGGCGATCTTTCCGTCGAACATATCGCACAGCCCCGACAGCAGCAGGCACAAAAACGCCACAGA
>CANRLY010000173.1 GCA_947631585.1 uncultured Clostridia bacterium | reverse complement strand
GAGGCTTTGCTGAAAGCGCTGAAATTCAACTGTTCCCTTATAATGGTGGGGGACTCGGATCAGCTGCCTTCGGTGGGCGCCGGTAATCTGCTGAAAGATATAATTGACAGCGGGATCGTACCGACGATCGAACTTAAAGAGATCTTCCGCCAGGCACAGCAGTCAAAAATAGTTATAAACGCTCATAAGATAATGAGCGGAGAACTCCCTGACCTTACGGACAAAACAAGCGATTTCTTCTTTTTTCAGAGGCTGGAATATGAAAGCTTGCAGGAACTTATAATAGATCTGGTCAAAACCAGACTGCCGCAGGCTTATGATTACGACCCGTTTGACGATATACAGGTGCTGTCTCCTACCAGAAAAGGTCCTGCCGGAACGGTGGAACTGAATAAAAAACTGCAGGCTGAACTTAATCCTCCGACAAAAGAAAAATCTGAGATAAAGACTTTTCTTTACACGTTCAGGGTCGGGGATAAGGTCATGCAGACCAGAAACAATTATGACATAATGTGGAAAAAATTCAACGATGAAGGCGTGATAGTTGAAAACGGTTCGGGGATATTCAATGGCGATATTGGCGTAATTACTGCTATGAACAAGATACTGGGCGTTGTTACCATTGAGTTTGACGGCAGGGTATGCAAGTACAACCTGCAAATGCTTGAAGATATTGAACTTGCATATGCGGTGACAGTCCACAAGAGCCAGGGAAGCGAATTTGACGTGGTCATTCTCACTGTGTTCAAAGGCTACGACAAGCTGTATTACAGAAATCTGCTGTATACAGCCGTAACCAGGGCGAAAAAAATGTTGATAATAGTCGGGTCTGCCAAGCGGCTGGAATTTATGATAAACAACGACCGCCGCACAAACAGGTATACTGCGCTGAAAAATATGCTTTGCGAGGACTTGAGCGATGCTTATGAGACAAAAGACGTCTAAATTCCTTGATAAAAGATTCTGGCTTGATCTTATAATGCCTAACAGATGTGCTGTTTGCAACAAAATACTCCCGTGGGATAAGCTTTGCTGCGACAACTGTCTGGAAGAACTTCCATACATAGACAAACCCCTTTGCGAAGTGTGTGGGAAGCCCGACTGTATATGTTCAAACGGCATACACTACGACAGGTGTTTCAGCATTGTTTGGTATAATGAACAAATGAGAGCCCCGGTGGTAAGGTTCAAAAATCAAAGTCCCGGTAACTTTGCCATGCTGTTTGCAGAAAAGCTTGCTTGTAAGATAAGAGAGACTGACATTCCTGCGATAGATGTTGTCACTGCCGTGCCTATGTCAAGAAGTTCCATGAAAGAAAGAGGCTACAATCAGGCGTATGAACTGGCAGCTAGTCTGGCAAAACAACTTGGAATTGAACAGGTCAGCGACAAGATACTGAGCAAAAGAAACAGCAGGTCGGCGCAGCATGAACTTTCTGCCGAAGAGAGGAAAAAAGTCGTTGAGAAACTGTATTATTTCAGCGGAAAATATGACGTCAAGGGCAAAAACATACTTCTTTGCGATGATATTATAACGACCGGCAGCACTTTGGACAGATGTGCTGAGATCTTGAAAGAAAACGGTGCGGCAGCAGTTATCTGCGCTGTAGCTGCAAACACTGATAAGTCTAAGGAATAATATAAAAACCTCACGAAAATTGCTGAACTCGTGAGGTTTTTGTTTGTTTTCGGGCATAATATAACCACTTGCAGAATGTTCAATGCCGATCGGCAAAGAGTTTGCAGAAAATAATTTCATACCGGAAAGGAAAATTTATGCTAACTGAAATAGAATTTAAATGTCTGAAAAGACTGGCGTCAACTGAAATGAAACTTATAAGGGAATACGAGGAACTGTACAGGGGAGCAAGAGAGCCTCAGCTTAAAAGCGACCTGCAAAGCGTTGTGGCTTCTCACAACAACCACCTGATATGTCTGACTAAGTTTATGGAGGATAATATATGAAAGCTCCGGATACAAAAATTATTGAAAAAGCTATCGAACTTCAGCGGCTGGCAACTTCCGACTACAACAATATATACAACACTCTTACCGGAACAGGCGCATCAGAGACGATACTGTCGCTTTTAAGCGATGAACTGCGTATTGCGGAGGACGTAAAACGTCTTTTGAGCTTTGCCGGTACGCCTGTTCAGGAAACAGCCGCCGAACGTGATAACGTAAGACGGATAATAAGGCAGCTGAAAAGCAGCTGAATCAGTTGTTGTCAATATGCACGTCAAGCTGGTCAAAGGGTATCTCTATGCCGTTTTTGTCAAATTCGTCCTTGACGTTTTCCATCATATCAAAATTCAAAGTCCAGTAGTTTTCGGAAGCTACCCAGATCCTTGCAACTATTTTCAGGGAGGACGACTCATGCGCAAACAAGCGTACCAGCGGAGCTTCAGGAGCATCTAACGCCATGGGGTGTTCTTTTGCAAGCTTTTCGATTATTGAGATGGCTTTTCTGAAATCCGTATCATAAGCCACATTGAAATACAGATCCAGCCGCCGCAGATTTTCTTCCGTGTAGTTTGTGATAGTGGTGTTGGTTATTTGACCGTTTGGGATATGTACGGCTTTGTTGTCAACGGTCAGGAGCTTTGTGTACAAAATGGATATTTCTTCAACTATCCCGCTCTGACCGCACAGTTCAACGTAATCACCTTTTTTAAACGGCTTTGAAAACAGGATTATGAATCCTCCGGCAAGGTTAGAAAGGCTGTTTTGCAGCGCAAGACCTATTGCCAGTCCGGCAGCGCCGACTGCTGCGATTATTGAACTCATAGGCACGTTCAGCGTTGAAAGCACGATGATAAATATGAAAACGTACAAAACAGTTTTCACAAGAGAAAGCATAAACGAGTGAGCAGTAGGGTCGATCTTGCTGCGTTTCAGCCCCTTTGACATAAGCTTTATTGCGATCTTTGACAATATAAGTCCGGCAATAAGTATAACAATTGCCGCTATCAAGGTAGGAAGAATGTTTTCCAACCACTTAAGAAATCTGTCCGCCATCTGAATACTCTCCTTTAGCAAGTTTGGTATCTGTATAACTATTATACCAGCAAATAGTGTGTTTAGCAAGTGCTTTAAAAACATTGGAACAATAGATTAAAAAATATTTAAGATTGAGAAAAAATGTGGAAAAGTGCTTGTAAAATCATACGAAACAGTGTATAATTAATGTATATCTGATTTGATTTCTTGTAAAGGGGAAATAAATATGAGTCCTAGTTTAAGTTTGTTGACAAAAGATCTGGATATGAATGTTGAATTTGTATCAGCAGTGGTAATAACAGGACTGGTAGTTGTGTTTATCGGGCTGATACTTCTTATAGTGTTTGTTTATATTATGGGAAAGGTTTTCACTTTTAAGAAAAAGCCTGCAAAACCAAAGGCTTTGCCCCAGCAGAACGATGGCGTTAAGAAAAACGCAATAACAAGTTCGCCTGTGGCAAATGCTGCCATACCTGCCGCAGTCAATGACGGTATCGACGATGAGATAGTTGCGGTCATAGCCGCAGCGGTCGCAGCTATAGGTTCGGCTTCTGGAAAGAAGCTGTCTGTCAGAAGTATACGACCTGCCGGCAATCAGCGCAGTCCGTGGGCTGCCGCCGGTCTACAGCAAAACACAAGACCGTTCTGAAACAGACATCACACTAAGAAAGGACAGTTAAGCTATGATAGAAAGATTTCTTGACACGCTGGTTCAAATGGTGGAAGAATCTGGTCTTTATACGATATGTTCCGGATTCATT
>CANRLY010000172.1 GCA_947631585.1 uncultured Clostridia bacterium | reverse complement strand
CATGCCCGACACCACAGTCTGAGAACCTACCCACTTTATGACCGCAGTCAGTCATGTGCGGCGGCAGCCCGTGGGGCGTTGCCCCACGGCTTCGGCGGCGAAGCCGCCGAAGTTCGCTCACCTGTCAGGTGAGCGGCTGCCGCCGCCTGCAGTTCGCACTGCTATCGGAAGATTCCATCGCCGCCTGCCATTCGCACCATCGCCGCCTGCCGTTTCCACCACTACTGGAAAATTCTGCCGCCTGCCGTTCGCACCGCAACTACCTGAGTTTGCACCGCCACCGTAAATTTTCCCTTACCAAATTAATTCAGCTCCGACAGATCTGTACAAAGCATTGTGCGGATCTTTTCTTTTATTGCACAAAAGTAAAATTATTTTTAACTTTACAGCAAAAATTTAGAAATTCAGTTGACATTAACTTTGACAAGTTGTATAATACAATTACACCATGAAAATTTTGTAATTTATGGTTGGAATAAAGGGAACAGCGGCGTAAAGTGTAAAACCTTTACAGCTTCTGCATCTGAAATAAAGAAAAAGAAAAGGTGATAAATATAAAAAAACTTTGCATCTTGCTGCTGTTGGTCATGGCTGTGTTTTGCTCGTGCAGCAAAGATAAAGAGGAGACCGCAGAAAGGGTCAGCATAAATTACGATCAGAAAAGCGATGGATTTGTAGCTGGTGAAGATCATCAGCCATATTTTTATGATCATTCCGGGTTTACCACGGACGGAAATACATATTATTTTATAAATGAAAGCAACGGTTGCGTTTATTTTTATGAGGGCGATGCGGAAAAAGCAATGCCTCTTTGCAACAGAATAAACTGTGCCCATGATAACGAAGAATGTAATGCTTATTTCCCTGATACGGCTTCAGATCTTCTTGCCTGTTACAAGGGATATCTTTATATTATAGGGTATAACGATGAAGTAAACGGTGCGTATCTGTTCAGAATGAGCATGGACGGCACGAATAGAGCAAAATTGTGCAAATTGTACGATATTCCGGACAGCACGTTCATGTACAATTGTGAAGCGATAGTACACAGAGGGTACTTGTATTATAGGATCCCTGATTATAATTTGTCTGAACATGACTGCATAATGTATAGGGTGGCTCTTGAACCTGACGCAAAGCCGGAGGCCGTTTTTAAACAAAGCACCATTGGCGGCAATATCCAGTCAATGACCGCTTACGGCAACAATATATATTTTGAAGTCCAAGCTTATGCCGATCTGTCGGGCAACGATCTGCACGGCGACTTGTATCAGTACAATATCCATGACGGTACGACCTCTGTTGTAAAAAGCGACTTGATGAGGGATTATTGCGTTTGGGACAACTTTGTCTATTATGATAACGGAACGGATATTATGAAATTTAATATTTCCACCAACGAGGAGGAAAAAATTTACAGCGCAGGAGCGCCGGTGTATTTCAGTTGTGATGGCGAGCATCTGTTCATTGACAATTGGTGCGGGCTTTGGCTTGCCGGCGAAGATAATGCCGATGCGTCTGAAAGGCATATCTTTATCACTGACCTGAACGGTGAGCAGGTCGGAAGCATCGATCTGCCCGACCCTCATGCCGAGTGTGTTTTCGGAGACAGCAAAAAAATGTTCGTTATCGTCGCAGAAATGGATTACACGGTCAGATGTTACGATAAATCCGATATCAGCAGCATTGCCGATACTGTGAAAACTATTATCGGAGAATGATCTATGGAGCTGAAAAGAATATTTTTAAACAGAAAAACTCTTTTGTTTATAGCCATTTTGTTTGTACTTAATGGCTTGCTTTTTTGTATGCAGGTAAAGAATAACGCTGACGTTGTCGGCTTTGACTGGAAAAAGATCAAGTCCCTGATGCCTGAAATGGTTGAAAGCTACAACAGCGGAAAGCTTAGTAAAGACGATATAGAAAGTCAGCTGGAAAAGTATTCTGTTATCTCGGAACTGGCAAATATAGATGATGTAAAAGCAAGGGATACCGAACTTTATATGATGTATTATGCCGACACGGAAAACGAGCTGCGCAGCACTTATCCTGAGTATGCGGAAATGTACGAAAAATCGGACTTCAAAACCTTGATGACTTACAATTATGCGTATAGCAGGCTGTACGAACAGATCGAGTATAAGAACAGCTACTCTTCAATGATAAGCGATATCGAGGAAAAAGCCAAGGAACTGCTGGGAACTCATATATTCTCTGCCATAAACGATCAGGCTTCCAAAGATATAAACAAAAGCGTCAGCGATTACAGGAAGATAAAAAACGTTGAAATATCCGTGGGAAACGACGATGTTGTCCTGATGATATCAGGTCACGTTATTTTGAGATACATATTGATACTGTTTTCGGTATACCTGATCTTTAAAATTTCCGAGGACAAGAAAAAGGATATCCATCTGCTGGTTTTCAGCGCTTGCAAAGGACGCTCACGACTTGCTCTAAAACAGTGCGGGATACTTTTCGGTTCTGTTTTTATCTTTACATTTGCCGCCTATGCCGAGATAACCGGCTTGTCTCTGCTCACCTGCGGATACGAGGATCTTGGCAGGAACATTCAGTCGGTAAATCAGTTCTTTGACTTCCATCTCCTTATGAACGAGCTGGAGTTCATAATTTATTATGCGGCGATAACTTTCATATCGGCTTCGGCGTTTGCTGC
The DNA here is from genome assembly GCA_947631585.1 of uncultured Clostridia bacterium. Lineage (GTDB taxonomy): Bacteria > Bacillota > Clostridia > Oscillospirales > Ruminococcaceae > JAAZZIT01. The sequence continues at coordinate 1,150 of CANRLY010000172.1, read as the reverse complement.
GCTGTTCTGGGCTTTGAGAGCCTGGCTGAGAGACCATACCGTTTTCTTTCTGGCGGTAAGCATATTTGTTGTGGCGGAATATCTGCTTTATAATTTTATCTCCGATCAGAGCGTGTTTGCTGTCGCAAGGTATATAAATCTTTTTGCATATTTCGATCTGGAATACTTTGTTACAAGCTACAGAAATATAACTATCGGTCAGCTGTGCGTGAGCAGGTCTGCGCTGATGATCGGCGGTTTTGCCGTGATGTTTTTGCTGTTCGCTGCGCTTGCCGTAGTTCTGAACTCAGTGCAGAGACCGGTCAGGACCTTGAATTTTGTGGAGATCGCAATAAAACGGTTTTTCAATATGCTGACAAGAGTATACCACAAAATGCTGAGCCGTCTTAATGCGATGGGCGTTGAAGCGTATAAGCTGCTTGTTGTCAGAAAAGGCATTATTATTGCTGCGGCGGCTTTGCTGGTGGCAGCCGATATGTTCCCCGTGCTGAAATATGCTTACAGGGGCAACGACGCTTTTATGCACACGTTTTATAACGAAAACGGCGGAGCTGTCACAGCCGGTACTTATGAGAAAGTAAAGGAGATGGAAGATACTCTTGCCCAGGTCGAAAAGGAGTATAATGAAGCCGAAGAAAAGTTCAGTTCCGGCGAGATAAGCGCTGACGACTTTGAAAAGGCAGCCTCAAAATACGGAGCTTATTCAGTTCAGAGAGAAAGCCTCGATATAATACACGAGAAGCTGGAATACGCAGAGAAGGTCGCAAAAAACAGATCGGTAAATATCTCTCTTGTAGACCCGAAAGGCTATAATTATATTCTGGGAAACGAAAATACCGATACTATGGTGACTTCGGCGGTATTGATACTTATATGCCTGACGCTTACCGCAAGCAGTGCGTTTTCATTTGAAAAAGCGCATAACGCCGATCTGCTGCTGAAAAGCCTTGACAAGGGCAGAAAAAGCCTTGCCGTCAAAAAGATAGCCGTTGTCGAACTGACAGCACTGCTTATCTTTTTGTTGTATAAAGCGATGATCGTTAATTCTTATGTTAAAAGCTTTGACGTGAGGTATGTTTTGTCTCCCGTCCAAAGTATCGGCGAGAACTGCAACTTCGATTTCAGGATATCTATACTGGGGTATATCGCT
>CANRLY010000171.1 GCA_947631585.1 uncultured Clostridia bacterium | reverse complement strand
ACAGAAAAGAATATCCGCCTTGCCAGACAAAACGTCCGTATCAGCGAAGCGCAGGATAACGAACTGCATATCGTAAAGCTCCGTGAGAGAAACCGTATCGCCAGGGAAATACACGATAATGTGGGGCATATGCTCACAAGGTCAATATTGCAGTCGGGTGCGCTGCTGGTCTTGAATAAAGACGAGCAGATGGCGGAAGGTCTGAAAAGCCTGAAAGATACCCTGGACAGCGCAATGAACGGTATCAGGGAAAGCGTCCACGACCTGCATGACGATTCCCTGGATCTTAAAATGATTATTGCCGAAAGCGTCAGTTCGGTGGATAAAAGGTTCGAGACCACACTGGACTATGATGCAGGGGAGAATATTCCCGGCAATATCAAACTGTGCGTTGCTGCGATAGTAAAGGAAAGCCTTTCCAATGCCGCAAAACATTCAGACGGAAACAGGATATCAGTGGCTTTTCACGAACACCCGGGGTTCTACCAGCTGATGATAGAGGATAACGGCAGGTGCGCAAAGATAAGCCGCAGTAACGGCATGGGACTAAATAATATGGAGGAAAGAGCGGACAGCGTCGGCGGAAGAATAAGCTTCACTCCGTCGGAAAACGGCTTCAGAGTGTTTATGTCCGTTCCAAAGCAGATATGAGAATAATTGTTGTTGACGATGACAAACTGGTGTCTCTTTCGCTGAAAACGATACTTGAAAGCGGCGGGAAAATTAAAGTGGAGGCTATCGGCGAAAGCGGCGAGGAAGCTATCGCTCTGTATGAGAAATTCCAGCCGGACGTGGCGCTTATGGATATACGCATGGGAAAAATGAGCGGTATCGAAGCCGGCGAAAGGATATTGTCCTCCTTTCCTGATGCGAAGATACTTTACCTGACTACTTTTTCGGACGATGAGTATATAATCAAGGCTTTGAATATGGGGGCGAAAGGCTATATACTGAAACAGGATTTCGAGGGGATACCTGCCGCCCTGGAAGCGGTCGTCAGCGGTCAGAGCGTGTTCGGCAGCGGAATAAGCGGCAAACTGCCGGAGCTTCTCAGGGCTAAGGAAAAGTTCGATTTCAAAAAGCATAACATCAGCGATAAAGAACAGACTATCATCGAACTTGTGGCGGCTGGGCTGAGCAACAGGGAAATAGCCGGTAAACTGTTCCTGGGGGAGGGGACTGTCCGCAACTATATAAGCTCCCTCCTTGAAAAACTCGGGCTGCGTGACAGGACCCAGCTTGCTATTTTCTATTATACCAGTATAAAAAACTGACAGTGAGGAAGTTTTTGATATGTCTGTATTCGTCTGCCCCGTTTGCAGGGAAAAATTAAACAGCTGCGGCGGAAGTTTGCGCTGCCCGAAAGGGCATAGCTATGACCTGGCTAAAGCAGGCTATGTCAATCTGCTGATGGCGCAGTCCTCGAAGTCAAAACGCCACGGCGACGACAAAGCCATGGTCGCCGCAAGAAAACGCTTTCTGGAAAAAGGATATTATTCTCCGCTGCTGGACGGGCTTGTCAGCCTGTTGAGCAAATTTATCAAAGACGGTGATACCCTGGCAGATCTTGGCTGCGGCGAGGGCTGGTATTCCCGTGGTATAATGAAATTTGCCGATGAAAGCGGCATGGATATCGCTCTTGCCGGAGTGGATATTTCCAAATGTTCCGCTGCCTTTGCAGCAAAAAGCCTGCCGTCCGCCGAGATAGCGGTGGCAAGCACAAGTTCGCTTCCGCTGGGAAATGAAAGCTGCGATATATGCCTTTGCGTGTTCGCTCCGTTCAGTATGGAAGAAGTCCGCAGAGTCCTGAGACCGGGCGGCAGGTTCGTTCGGGCGTTCCCACTGGAGGATCACCTCATAGGTCTGAAAAAACTGGTCTACGACAGCGTTTATGCAAATAAGGTCAGGACCGCCGGCTGCGACGGCTTTGCAGTTGAGGACAGGCTGGAAATAAGGTCTGTTCTCAGGCTCGATAACAAACAGGATATCGCAGACCTTTTCATGATGACCCCGTACTATTATAAAACAAGCAGGGCGGGTCAGGAAAAAGTCGCTGCTGTCAGCGAACTGGAAACGCCCATAGAGTTTGGCATAGAGGTCATGCGCAAGCAATAAAAAAGCAGCCCGACGGCTGCATTTTTATTTTCTGATCTCGTCTATAAGTCCGCGGCAGCCGTATACGATGTCCTCGTAGGTGCGGTCAAAGTCGCCGGTGTACCATGGGTCGGCTATGTCCTGACCTTTCCGGTCGGTAAAGTCCAGAAGCATACGAACTTTTCCTTTCGGGTCGGAAGATATTATCCTTTTGAGATAAGTAAAGTTGAGCCTGTCCATGACGATGATATGGTCGTAATGCCGGTAGTCCGCCTCTGTTATCTGCCTTGCCTGCCTTTTTGAAAAAGGTATTCCCTCACGCCTGAGCTTTGCCTTGGCGGAATGGTGCATATCGTTTCCCAGCTCCTCGGCGCTCACCGCTGCGGAATCCACCTGTATGTCCGCTTCGGGAAGATATCTTGCCGCCATATCTTTCATAATAAATTCTGCCATGGGCGAACGGCAGATGTTGCCGTGGCATACGAAAAGTATCTTCAAACTTCATCACTCCGTTTCCTGTATGAACATCATAACATATCTGTCATGGTTTTTCAAGAAAAAAGCGCCTTTCTTTTTGTGAAAGACGCTTTTTGCCGCTTACAAGATAAAACAGATCAGTCCCGAACAGCCTTCGTTTATTATGCGCTCTATGGTTTCCTGGAGCTTCATTCGTGCATCAGCCGGCATTTTGAAAAGCTTGTTGTGAAGCCCTTCGTTGACAAGTTCGTGGAGCGATTTGCCGAAAATATTCGATTCCCATATTTTCTGTGGGGACTCCTCAAAGTCGTTGAGCATATAAAGCACCAGTTCCTCCGACTGCTTTTCAGAACCGACTATGGGTGATATCTCCGTGGAGATGGTGGTCTTTATCATGTGTATGGAGGGAGCGGTAGCTTTCAGCTTTATGCCGTACTTTCCGCCCTGCTTGATTATTTCCGGCTCGTCAAGGCTCAGTTCCTCCATAGACGGCATTACTATCCCATAGCCTGTCGCTTCCACTTCTTCGAGAGCGTCTGCGATTTTTTCGTAGGCGGTCTTTATCCTGACAAGTTCCAGTATCTTGGGAAGCAGATCGCTTTCGTTCTCTATCTCTATGCCGGTGGCTTCGCCGATTATCTTGAAGAACAGGTCCTGATTTACTGCAACTTCTATCTGTGCGCTGCCTTTTCCCAGATCTATGGACTTTATCCTGCTGTCGGTGACATATTCGCACCGGCAGATCTCAGCGCAGCAGCTTTTCACTTCACGGAGGTGGGTGAGCTTTGCTGCTGAAGCCCTTATTACCGAGAAAATATTATCTTTCAGCCAGTGGCCTTTTTTCAGCGAGGTTATCCACTTGGGCATCTCGATGTTTATTTCCTTGATGGGGAATGCGTATAATATCTGTGTGAGTATCTCCCTGATGGAATCTTCATCGAGTTCAAGACAGTTTACCGGTATCACCGGCGTCTTGTACTTTTCTGTCAGCCGCTTGCAAAGCTCCGCCGCCTCCTGAGTCTTTGGCTCAACGCAGTTCATCAGCACCACAAAAGGCTTGTTTATCTGCTGAAGTTCAGAAATTACTCTTTCCTCACATTCCTCATACTCGTCTCTTGGAAGATCAGTTATGCTGCCGTCTGTGGTCACCACCAGCCCGATGGTGGAATGTTCGGTTATGACTTTCTGCGTTCCTACCTCAGCCGCCATGTTGAACGGCACTTCCGTGTCGAACCAGGGAGTCACCACCATTCTTGGGGCTTCGTTTTCAAAATACCCTATGCTG
>CANRLY010000170.1 GCA_947631585.1 uncultured Clostridia bacterium | reverse complement strand
TAATATTCCGCCGTTCCCATATGGCCCAGTTCAAAGTCGCACTGTCCCAGCCTTATGGTAAGGAACAGGTCGTCTATCGCTTCAATACATTTTCTTGCTTCACAAAAGTAATACATAGCCGAACCGTATTCTTTCTTGTGGTAATAGGCGTCTCCCATAGCGGTAAGCACCACTGCTGATAGCCTCCAGTCGTAGATAGGTTCGGGAATAAGTTTCAAGCCCTCGGTCAGGCGGTCTATCGCCAGGTCGTACTGCTGATTTTCAATATTATCCTGACCCTCATGATACAGCTTTAATACCCATCTGTACACAGGTCCGTCAAGAAACATACTTTCACCTCCGGCATGGGCTGCTAACTTCCGTTATCTTCTTTTTCACATACTGAAGAATAAAATTCTTCACCGGTATCAAGGCAAATGGCAGCCAGTCTCCCTCCCGGAACGAAGCTTCCGCAGTCTATAGCAATGTGGTTATTCTTTTTGATTATCCGTCCCGGAAGTTGTTCGCCTTTTATACTGAATGTGGGTGTGTGTCCCGAAACCACATAAACATCATCAAAGTATCTGACGTTGTAATCAGGTCTGGTCCAGACCAGCTCATGGAGCGAATATTCTTCCATAGGCTTATCAGGTCGGAAGTTTCCCAGTCCGGCATGGACAAGCAGGTGTTCTCTTCCGCCTGCCGAAAGCCTGACGTATACTTCAAAGTCTTTAATGAACTCTATAACTTCATTCTGCATTTCCCTGTCAAGCTCATGAAATTCTTTGATTGTGGTCTTTCCGCCGTTATACACCCATGACATTATCTTCTGAAAGACCTCATCGTCAAGTTCGTTGATCGAATCTTCCGTTATCTCCTTGCTGAGAAATTCAAGACATTCCAGAGCCATAAGCTCGTGATTTCCCACAATGCACACTGCGTTTGGCATTTCCATAAGCTTTAAAAGAGTTTTTATCGGGTAAGGTCCTCTATCGAGAATATCGCCCAGAACATACAAGGTATCGCTGTCTTTAAGTTGGATCTGTTCCAGCAATTCCATAAACAGATCATATTTGCCGTGGATATCGGACATGGCATACACTGCCATCAACAGTACCTCCTTATTCGGACGGCTTTTGGAATATTAAACTGTATCTCTTCCCAATGGCAAAGGTCTACCGTGCGATCAGATCTCCGCTAAGAGAACTGCCAAGCAGCTCCCTGGGGTCTGCGCCGGAAGATACGCAAAGCCACAATTTTACATAAGCAGCTATCGGAGCAATATTTGCAACAGGTATCACCGACAGTTTATCAAACAGTTTTGTGCTTTCATACGCATTGCCTGTGGCTATTCCCGTGGCAAAAATGACCGTGCCGTTGTTTTTAGCCTTTTCAAAGAAATCTTCAGGATAATAGCATTTAGTGTTGATAGTTCCTGAGTGATAGCTCTTGTGAATGATATAGTCTATCCCGTCTATAGAGGGATACACCATGCCCGGGTACGGTTCTATCTGAAGAATATGTGATGCGGCTGCGGTCAGATCGCCGCAGGGGATATGTTTTATCTCGTCAGGCAGCAGCTGACATTCGGTATTCCTGTGGAACGTCAGGTCGCTGTCGAACCGTCCGTAATACTGATTTTTTACGCTGAATATAGAATCAGAAAACGCATTTGTTGCAAGCAGCCTGGCAGCGCAGTGTATATCGACTTCCCTGCCGTTGTTGCTGTAAGGTACCCACACGCCGGCTTCTGCGACCTGCTGAATAAAAGCTACCGCCCCACGCAGATTGAGCAGACCGTTGGAATTGGGTTCTTCTATAGGATAGTTGCTGGAAACGATCATTATCGGGATATCCGTCCTGACGGAATATGCAAGGGCTGCTGCCGAATACTGGATAGTATCCGTCCCATGGGTGACGATGATACCGTCATAGCCTTTATCAATGTTTTCAGAAACGGCAGCTATCAGGCGCTGTATCGTTTCGCCGGTGCTGTTTTCGCTAAGTTCAGTATACGGCTCGGCTGTGTCGTATGAAAAGTCTATCCCATAAAGGTTTTTATACCGTTCCAGAAGAATATACGGTTTGTTGCTGTCAGTCCCGATAAAGCTGCCGTTTGCCGTGCTGCCTATCGTTCCGCCTGTAAATATAAATAAAATCTTCATCAGAAATCCTGCTCACTTTCATCTAACATGATCTTGAAAACGCATGACGATTTGAAACGGTTTTTCATCGGGCAGGAAACACATTCCAAAACCACCTGGGCAGAGATAAGAGACTCGATGACCCCTTCGCAGTAGCCCTTGACAAACTCACAGATCTTCTTTCTGTTTTTCTTGTCAACTATAAAGCACTCGTTAATGGAAAGTTCGCCGTCAAAATCGCCGGTATCAACATTTACGTTCACGTCGATGCTGAATTTTCCCCAGCCGACGGCAGAATCAAATTCACACCATTTTTTCAGCTTGTTTTCATATGAAGACGGGGTGTTCTCTGAAAAATCCCACCGGGAGTTGAGCCTTTGCGCAAAATTCTGCCCGCTCTTGTAGCCTGCCATGTGGAAAATGCTCATTGCTCTTTCTTCGCCTGCTATCTCGCACACGCTGTCAAATATACCGCCCATCATATTTATAAAAGTATCCGTCCTGAAACTTACATTCCGCTGATGGTCCTCAGGGTTTATCATAATGCCACGTTCGGGGATATACTCAAAGATCGTGGTCGTATTAGACTGGGGGGCTTCCCTGCTTTCGGTATGTATCTGCTGCTTGCGGACTTCTTCCGGCTTCTGAGGCGTAAAGCCGTCAAGGAACGGAACTAAAGCGTCCAGAAGTTTGCTGTAATATGTGGAAACAGCTTCCGGATAAGCGATTATCCGCTGCGTTCTGCCAAGATAATAGCGGTAATCGTCATTCATTTCAAAGTTTTTCAGGAAAAAAGGTATCAGCGGCTTCCTCTTTGAAACAATAACGTCCACCTCGTTGAGAACGTGTTCAGATTCGTTCATAGCGTCCGAAGCGATAAGCACGATAGCGTTGCAGTTGTCTATAGCGTGCATAAGGTTGGAGGCATACGGCTTACCGGGATCAACGTCTCGTGGAGCTATAAAACATGAGATACCACAGCCCTCAAGATATGTTACGACCGCATCGGCGTCCTCCCGGTCAGGTGTTGCGTAACTGATAAATACCTGCTTTTGCATAAAATTACCTCCATTTTTGTCTGTCCGCACAGGTTTTGAGTTAATACATATAAAATTATACCATAAAATTCACCAATTGTCCAGACAAAAACAAGATTTTCACAAAAATATGAAAACCGCAAGTGATATCGTCCGCCGACCTGATGGCGAACAGATAAAAAACTCCCCACCGCCGATCGAACTTTCAGCAGTGAGGAGCTTTTTGGGGCTTAGTCGTCTTTGTCTTTTGTCAGAACTTTTTTCTGCCAGCTTTTTTTCCCACATTCCGGACATTTCATATATCTCGTCCGCCCCATATGCATAGCGAGATTTGTCTGCCAGTATGTAGGAACATATCTGTGGTGACAATTCTGACATTCATAGTATCCTGCCTTTTGCTCAATGCCCACTGCGATAAAAGCGACCGTAAAAATCATCACGAAAGCAAATACGTTAAGTACGATCCTCAGCCAAAGCGGCATCTCCACAAATGAAGCCACAAACACCATGACCAGTCCGGCAGCGACGGCTGGAAACGCTATCCAGAATTCCGTTCTGAGCATCTGTCTGTTCTTTTCTTCAACCTCTCGTCTCATCGCCAGCAGGTTTTCTTCTGCCCGTTTGTCATATGCTTCTGCCATAATTCTTTCGCCCGACAGGAGTTCGTTGACACTGATTTTCAGAAGCTCGCACAGCTCCAGCATTATA
>CANRLY010000169.1 GCA_947631585.1 uncultured Clostridia bacterium | reverse complement strand
ACCTGGCGTGCGAACCCTCCGCCCTTATGATGGCTGAAATAGCTTCCGCCGTCTCAGATGACCCGGAAATTTCTAAACACCTTGAACGCTTCGGCTATTTTCTGGGAAGATTTATCTATATCTGCGACGCGCTGGACGACCTGCGCAGGGACTGTAAAAACGGCAGCTATAACCCCTTTGCCGTGAAACTTGACCTTGTCGGAAAACAGCAGCTGTCTCAGGCGGAATTTAAAAAAGCCGCTGATATGGCGCTTGACAGCGTGAACCTTACTATGGCTGCGCTGGCGGACAGCTATGTGATGATACCTCAGAAAAAATTCCGCACTATTAACGATAATATCGTCTACCTTGGCATGAAAAATACATTTTCTCTTGTGTATAGGGAAAAATTCAATAAGAACAATAAACAGTAACTGAAAGGATCGGTGAAATTTTGAAAGACCCATACGAGGTGCTGGGCGTTTCCCCCAGCGACAGCGATGAGACTATCAGAGCGGCTTATAAGGCGCTTGTGAAAAAGTACCACCCGGATAATTTCTCGGACAGCCCCCTTAACGGTGCGGCAGATGAGAAAATGCAGGAGATAAACGCCGCTTTTGACGAAATAATGAATATGCGCAGAGGCGGCGGCCACGCAGGCGAATCTTTCGGGAACGGCAGCGTGGACTACCTCCATGTGAGAAAACTTATCCAGAACGGGAACGTCACCCAGGCGGACGGTATCCTTAACGGCGTGTCTGACACAGAAAGAGGCGCAGAGTGGAATTTCCTCAAGGGAAGTATCTGCTATACCAGAGGCTGGCTGGACCAGGCGGCCGGGTATTTCGGTCAGGCGTATAATATGGAGCCAGGCAACCCCGAATACCGTGCGGCTCTGGAACAGATCAACAGGAACCGGGGCGGCTATATGAACGGCAACCCCCAGCCTCAGTATAATATGAACCCAAATGTGGGAGGCTGCGGCGGCTGCGATATGTGCCAGGGACTGATCTGCGCCGACTGCTGCTGCGAATGTATGGGCGGCGACCTGATCTCCTGCTGCTAGGAGAAGCCTATGAAAAAGAACAGTTCCGGAGCCGCTGCGCTGTGCGGCGTCTGCTCTGCGCTGGCAATGGTGTTTATGTTCTCAACAGCGGTAATGCCGGTGCTGATGTATACCATGCCTGCCGCTGCCGGTGCGCTGCTGGCAGTGATAGTTATAGAAGTAAATAAACGCTGGGCTGTCAGCTGCTATGCGGCGGTGTCGCTGCTGAGCCTGATAATAGTCCCGTCAAAGGAAGCAACGCTGCTTTTTATACTGTTTCTGGGATATTACCCTATACTGAAATCCCAACTGGAAAAGATAAAGAACAAACCGCTGGCTATGGCTTGCAAGATAGGAGTTTTCACCGTTTCGGCAGTGGTCTACTACCAGGTTCTGCTAAGACTGTTTTCCGACGCCGAACTGCTGGAAGATACGGCTGAAATGGGAAGATGGGGACTGCTCATACTTCTTGCTGCGGCGGAAGCGGTGTTCGTGGTGTATGACATTGCGCTCACCAGGCTGATAAGTATGTATTACAACTGGTTCAGAAAGAAAATACTCAGAAGATAGAACTAAAGAAAAAAGAACAGAAAGGGACAAAAATGAAGCTTAAAGTCAACAAAGACAGCATGAAGTTTAAAATCATAGCGTTTGTGATCTTCGCACTGTTCATAATAGGACTGACTATTGCGCTCATACCGCTGATAAAAATGTTAAAGACAAGTTCCGGCAGGGAACATCTGGCGGAGCTGATCGTTTCTTACAGGGCGTGGGGAATAGTTATCTTTCTGGTGCTACAGACGCTGCAGGTAATAGTTGCGCTTATACCGCCCATACAGATAATAGGCGGAATGTTGTTCGGCGGCTTTCTTGGGGGAGTGCTGTCCGTAGCCGGGGTCTGGCTGGGTTCTGCGGCGGTGTTCGGGCTGGTGAAGCTGTTTGGCAAGCCGCTGGTGGAAGCCATCGTTGACCAGAAGCATATAGGCAAGTTCAAGATCTTTCAGGACGGCGAGCGGTTAGAGCATATATTTTTCATATTGTTTCTGATACCCGGCACGCCGAAAGACTCTCTTGCGTACCTTGTGCCGCTGACTAACATAGACTTTAAGAAGTTCATGCTGTATGTATTTCCTGCCAGGATACCGGCTATCGTTTTCACTTCTTTTATAGGAAGCAGCATAAGGGGAGGTCACCCTGTAGCGACAGCCATACTTGTGGGTATTTTTGTGACCTTTGCGGTGCTGGGACTGGTATTTCGTGAGCGCATAATAAACTGGCTCAAGCGCAAGAAAGAGCAGTTTTCACAGAAAGTTTCCAAAAACAAGGGAGAAAAGTAAGCCTTTTCGAGGACTTTGAGCAATTCAGAAAAAATTAAAAAAAGGGGGTTGACATGCGGGTGTAGTTCAATGGTAGAATCCCAGCCTTCCAAGCTGGTCGTGTGGGTTCGATTCCCATCACCCGCTCCAGCGAAACGCCGCCCATTTTTTGCGGGGTCGGGCGTTTTTTATGTCGCAGGCGGAAATTCCGTGCTGCGGCGGTCAGATGCGCTTTTAGCTCAGCTGGATAGAGCAACTGCCTTCTAAGCAGTAGGTCACAGGTTCGAGTCCCGTAAAGCGCGCCACCGGCTAATAGCCGGAGATAATTCGCACAAGGTTTTGTCTGAGCTGAAACTCAGCAGCCCGGTAACTCTCCCATAGTGGAAGTTGGCACTAAAGTTTAGGGCTAATAGCCGGACGCATTTCGCACAAGTTCAGCCAAGGCGCACATATCGTGTGCCGGCAGGAAGAGGGGCAGCAGCGTGTCCTTTTTTATTCTGAGGGCGTTGTGCGACACATATGGTGGATATAGCGTAGTTGGTTAACGCGTCAGTTTGTGGCACTGAAGACCGTGGGTTCGAATCCCACTATCCACCCCAATGCTTGCGAAGCAAGCATGAAGAAATCGCTTCGCCGCCATATATCGTGGCGGCGATTTTCTTTTCAAGAAAAGAAAATTCTGCAATTCTTCTCAGCATTTCAGCTTAAAGCCGGCGCCGAATTTATTCGGCTTTGACAACTCCGTACAAGGTATTGTACGGATTTTTTCTTTTGTGGCTCGAAGGATAGGATAGTTTATATTTTTTACTTTCTCGCTCCGCAAGCATGAAGAAATCGCTTCGCCGCCATATATCGTGGCAACGATTTTCTTTTCAAGAAATGAAAAACCAGCAATAAATGCTAACGCAAGCGTTAGCATGAAGAAATCGCTTCGCCGCCATAAATCGTGGCGGCGATTTTCGTTTTTTAAAGCCTACAGGCTTTTAAAAATTCGAAAAACCAGCGATTCTTCTGTTAGTGAGGTTTTTTACTTATCTGAAATTTTTCTGTTAAGGTGACTATTACTAAGCGTTATTTTTCATGGCTGTTTCAGCTTAAAGCAGCAATCCGTACAAGGTATTGTACGGATTTTTTGTAGCTCGAAGAATTACTTTTTGAGTTGATTTGTACTTTCTCGCTTCTGTTAGTGGGGGTTATTTATCTGAAATTTTTCTGTCATGTGGACTATTACTAAACGTGATTCGTCTCGGCTTTGCAACTTAACAAAGATTTTTCGCCGTCACTCCCTTGACGGCGGTTGTTCCACGCCGCAACCCTGCGCCCTGCACTTATGTCAGTAGACAGTTGCTACGGCGGTTTTCCTACACACCACAATTCCGCACCCATACTTATAACCGCAGTCAGTCGTTGCGGCGGCAGCCCGTGGGGCTTTGCCCCACGGCTTCGGCGGCTTCGCCGCCGAAGTTCGCTCACCTGTCAGGTGAGCGGCTGCCGCCGCATTTTCTCCGCACTACAGTCGGAAGATCCCCTCAA